>DAOLKI010000082.1:0-8646 GCA_035331665.1 Rhodocyclaceae bacterium | reverse complement strand
TCGTTGATGTCGTCGCCCGCGAGATCCTGGATTCCCGCGGCAATCCCACCGTCGAAGCAGACGTCCTGCTCGAATCGGGCGTCATGGGACGCGCCGCAGTGCCCTCGGGTGCATCCACCGGCTCCCGCGAGGCCATCGAGCTGCGCGACGGCGACGCGGCCCGCTTCCTGGGCAAGGGTGTGCTGCAGGCCGTCGAGAACGTGAATACCGAGGTCTCCGAGGCGATCATCGGCCTGGATGCCGAGGAGCAGGCCTTCATCGACAAGACCCTGATCGACCTGGACGGCACGGAGAACAAGTCCCGCCTGGGTGCCAACGCCATCCTGGCCGTCTCCATGGCCGTGGCCAAGGCCGCCGCCGAGGAGGCCGGCCTGCCGCTCTACCGCTACTTCGGCGGCTCGGGCCCGATGCAGATGCCGGTGCCGATGATGAACGTCATCAACGGCGGCGCGCACGCGAACAACAACCTGGACATCCAGGAATTCATGATCATGCCCGTGGGGCCGGAAAGCTTCCGGGCCGCGCTGCGCTGCGGCGCCGAGGTGTTCCACCACCTGAAGAAGCTGGTGGACAAGAAGGGCTACCCCACCACCGTCGGCGACGAGGGTGGCTTCGCCCCCAACGTGTCGGGCAACGACGAAGCCATCGAGCTGATCATGAAGGCCGTCGAGAATGCCGGTTATACGCCGGGACAGGACGTGGTGTTGGCGCTCGACTGCGCCTCCTCCGAGTTCTACAAGGACGGCAAGTACATCCTCGGCTCCGAGAAGCTGGAACTGGATTCGCAGGGCTTTGCCGACTACCTCGGCACCCTGGCCGACCGCTATCCCATCGTCAGCATCGAGGACGGCATGGCCGAGGGCGACTGGGCGGGCTGGAAGATCCTCACCGACAAGCTGGGCAAGCGCGTGCAGATCGTCGGCGACGACCTCTTCGTCACCAATCCGCGCATCCTGAAGGAAGGCATCGAGAAGGGCGTCGCCAACTCGATCCTGATCAAGGTGAACCAGATCGGCTCCCTGACCGAAACCTTCGCGGCCGTCGAGATGGCGAAGCGCGCCGGCTATACCGCGGTCATTTCGCACCGTTCCGGCGAGACCGAGGACTCGACCATCGCCGACATCGCGGTGGGCCTGAACGCCGGGCAGATCAAGACGGGCTCGCTCTCCCGCTCGGACCGCATCGCCAAGTACAACCAGCTCCTGCGCATCGAGGAGGACCTGGGCGACACGGTGACCTATCCGGGCCGCGCCACCTTCTACAACCTGCGCCGCGGCTGAGCGCGCGCCGAACCGGAAGAGGACGGGACCGAGGGCGTCGATGCGCTGGCCGTCGCTGGTGCTCGTCGCCCTGATCGTCCTCCTCCAATACCCCCTCTGGCTGGGCAAGGGCGGCTGGCTCAAGGTCTGGGACCTGGACCGGCAGCTGCAGGCCCAGCGCGAGGAGAACAGGAAGCTGGAAACCCGCAACGCGGGCCTCGACGCGGAAGTCCGTGACCTGAAGAGCGGCTTCGAAGCGATCGAGGAGCGGGCCCGCTACGAACTGGGCCTCATCAAGCAGGACGAGATCTTCGTCCAGATCCCCCAGAAACAGCCCTGAGCCGATGCGCCGGCCAGGCGCGCCGCCGTCGCGGCGGGCGACGGTCGTCCGGCCTTCCGTTGCCGGTGCGCCGATCCGGGTGGGATCGGTCCGGTTCGGCAACGCGCGGCGGCGGTCCGGAAATGCGTCCGGCCCTGCCGGCGGTCATTCCCGGCCGGCCAGCACCCTGTCGGCCAGGGCCGCGATCGATTCGGGCGCCAGGTCGTCGGTCGCGAACCGGTCGCCCTCCGCGAAGTCCCGGTAGTTGCGGTTCTGGGAACGCTCATAGAGCGGGTCGTAGTGCTTCTCCAGCAACTCGGCGACCAGCGCCGGGAAGTCGCCGCTCTCCACCATGCCGCGCCAGCGATCCACGGTCTCGTTGCTCTGCAAGCCGCGCAGGTGGGCCAGCCTTTCGATGAGCCAGCGCGGATCCGCCAGGAAGTAGTCGTAGTCCCCGAGCAGGAAGGCGACGCGGGCCGCCGGCGTGGCCTCGACGCGCAGGCAGGGGGCGGCGCGGATGGCCGCGATCAGGCTGTCGGGGAGGTTCAGGGTGCCGATGCGGCGGCTCTCGGCTTCCACGTAGACCTCGCGCCCGGGGTGCCGTGCCAGGGCTTCGAGGGCCGTGCAAAGACGCGTCTCGAACATCTTCTGGCTCGGCTGGGGCCGGTCCGGCAGGCTGCCGAGGACCGAGCCCTTGTGCGCGGCCAGGTCCTCCAGGTGCAGGATGGGTACGCCCTTCCGCCCGAGGGCCTCCAGCAGCCGGCTCTTGCCGCTGCCCGTGGCGCCGGAGACGACCCGGAAGCGCATGCGCCCCGGCAGCGCGGCGAGCCGTTCGATCACGTGGGCGCGCCAGCGCTTGTAGCCGCCGTCCAGGCGCGCCGCGTCCCAGCCGATCTCGCGCAGGACGTGGGTGAAGGCCCCGGAGCGTTTCCCGCCGCGCCAGCAATACACCAGGGGGCGCCAGGACCTGGGCTTGTCGAGGCAATGGGCTTCCACGTGGGCGGCGACGTTGCGGGCGACCAGAACGGCGCCCACCTTGCGGGCCTCGAAGGGCGACACCTGCTTGTACAGGGTGCCCACCCGCACGCGCTCCTCGTCGCCCAGCGCCGGCAGGTTGCGGGCACCGGGGATGTGGTCCTGCGCGTATTCGGCCGGGGTGCGGGCGTCGATGATGTCGTCGTAATCGCCCAACTGGGCGACGGTGGCCAGGCCTTTTTGCATGGAGGTGGAAGGATGCATTCGAACCGCGGAGGAAGCAGAGGGAGGACATTCGGTCGCCCGGATCGGCCCGTTCCCTCGACGGTCGAACAGAGCGCGATGCGCACGTTGGCGCCCTCTGGCCTTTCTCTCCGCTTCTGCGTCTCCGTGGTGAGATTCTCGGGTTGAATGGTGTCCCCGGGCCGGCCCGTGGCAAGGCGACACGGGTGGGCAGCCGGAACCGGCCCGTCCGCCGGGTAGAATTCCGGGAGACGCTATCGGCGCCATTCTACCGGCCCCCGCCGAGGCCGGCCTCCACCGGAAACCCGTCCCGCGATGTCCGAGAAGATCCAACTGACCCGTTTTTCCCACGGCGGCGGCTGCGGCTGCAAGATCGCGCCCGCCGTCCTCTCCCGCCTGCTCGCCGAATCCCCGTTGCGCAGCCTGCCGGCCGATCTGCTGGTCGGAACCGAGACCGCCGACGACGCCGCGGTCTACCGCTTCAACGACACCCAGGCCGTCGTCGCCACCACGGACTTCTTCACCCCCATCGTGGACGACCCGCGGGATTTCGGCCGCATCGCCGCCACCAACGCGTTGTCCGACGTCTACGCCATGGGCGGCAAGCCGATCATGGCGCTGGCGGTGGTCGGCATGCCCCTGGACAAACTGCCCGAGGAGGTGATCCGCGAGATCCTGGCCGGCGGCGAGGAGGTCTGTGCGGCCGCGGGGATCCCCATCGCGGGAGGCCATTCCATCGACGTGCTGGAACCGATCTACGGCCTCGTGGGCCTCGGCATCGTGCATCCGGACCGCCTGCGCCGCAACAGCGGCGCCAAGGCCGGCGACGTCCTGGTTCTGGGCAAGCCGCTTGGCATCGGCATCCTCTCCGCCGCCTTGAAGAAGGGGCTGCTGAGCCGCGCAGGCTATGCCGAAATGCTGCGCTGGACCACGAAGCTCAACGTGACGGGCCCGGCCCTGGCCGAGATGCCGGGCGTCCATGCGATGACCGACGTGACGGGCTTCGGGCTGGGCGGCCACCTGCTGGAAATCTGCCGCGGCTCGGGTTTGTCGGCCGAGCTGGAATTCGCCCGCCTGCCGGTGATCGCGGAGGCGGTGGCCCACGTCAGGGCGGGCATCGCCACGGGGGCCTCCTCGCGCAACTGGGCGAGCTACGGGGAGGACGTGGCCATGGCACCCGGCACCGAGGAGTGGATGCAGAAGCTCATCACGGACCCCCAGACGAGCGGTGGCCTGCTGGTGGCCTGCGCGCCGGACGCCGCCGGCGCGGTGCTCGCGGCGTTCCGGGGCGACGGCTTCGCGGAGGCAGCCGTGGTGGGACGGTTGGAATCCGCCGGCACCGCCGCGCCGGCGGTCCGCGTCATTTGAGCAGCGGCAGGAGGGCCGGCCAGATGTTGTCCAGGACCAGGGGCTGGGCGCCGGCAGCGGGATGAATGCCGTCGGCGAGGAAGGACTCCCGCTTCTCGGCGAATCCCGCCAGCATGAAGGGCACGAGGGCGGCCTTCGTCTCGCGGGCGATGTCCGCATAGACCTTCTCGAAGCGGGCCGTGTAGTCGGGTCCGTAGTTGGGCGGCAGGCGCATGCCCACCAGCAACACCCGCGCGCGGCGGCCCTGGGCCTTGCGGACCATCTCGCGCAGGTTGGACTCCATCCTGTCCAGCGCGAGCCCGCGCAGGCCGTCGTTGGCCCCCAGGGCGATGAGCACCACGGCGGGCTTGAACTGGAGGAGGGCGTCGTCCAAGCGCGCGAGGCCGCCCCGGGTCGTCTCGCCGCTGATGCTGGCATTGGCCACATGGAAGGCGAGGGATTGTTCGTCGAGGCGCTTCGCCAGCAGCGCGGGCCAGCTCTGGTCCTGGGCAAGACCGTATCCCGCCGACAGGCTGTCCCCGAAGATCAGGATCATGCGCGCCTGCGGCCCCTGGGCACCTCCGGCAGTGTGAACGGCACCGGCGAACAGGCAGAATGCGCAGAGGAACAGGCGAAGGACGGAACGGGACATGGCGGCTGAAGGACCGGTGATCGAGGTGGAGGGGCTGGAGAAGGAGGTGGCGAGCGGCGACGGCGTCCTCGGCATTCTGCACGAGATCAGTTTTTCCGTGGCGGAGGCCGAGGCAGTGGCCGTGGTGGGCGCTTCCGGGTCCGGGAAGTCCACGCTCCTGGGATTGCTGGCCGGACTCGACCTGCCGACGCGGGGGAGGGTGCGGCTGGCCGGACAGGATCTGTCGGCGCTCGACGAGGACGGCCGGGCCGCTCTGCGCGGCCGGATGCTGGGCTTCGTGTTCCAGTCCTTCCAGTTGCTGCCGGCATTGACGGCCCTGGAAAACGCGATGCTGCCGCTGGAGCTGATGGGCCGGTCCGATGCCCATGCCGTCGCCCGGGAAATGCTCGGCCGCGTCGGTCTCGGTGCCCGCCTGGGCCACTATCCCAAGCACCTGTCGGGCGGGGAACAGCAGCGGGTCGCGCTGGCCCGGGCCTTCGCGGTCGGTCCTCGGCTCCTGCTTGCGGACGAGCCCACCGGCAACCTGGATGCCGACACCGGTGCGCAGATCATCGACCTCATGTTCGCGATGAACGCCGAGGCCGGGACGACCCTTGTCCTCGTCACCCACGACGAGGCGCTGGCGAGGCGTTGCGGGCGCCAGCTCCGCCTGGCCGGGGGGCGGCTTCTGCCCTGAGTCCGCGGCATCCGGAATTATCCGAAGGGCATTGGTTTCCCGGAATCGGGAAATCCCTAAGCCCTGTTGGTGGCGCGTCTTTTTCTTTCACATTCGGACGTGTAGATTGGGGAATAAACGAGGGACACCCAGCGTTCACCTTGAGAGCGCGGATCCCGCGTCCGGTTCCGCAGTTGGGCGGCTTCCTGCGGAGCGGAGTTGCCCGAAGCCGTCATGCGCAACCCCAACCCCGACGGAGAAAAACATGAAACTCGCAGTTCTCGCCGGCAGCACTGCGCTGGCCATGGCCTTGGCATTTCCAGTCCACGCGCACGAAAAGATCTACACGGTAATCCTGGACGGCCCCAGCGAGGCGCCTCCCAACGCCTCCCTTGGGCATGGCACCGCCACGATCACCTTCGACCTGGACCTCGTCACCATGCGAGTCCAGGCGACCTTCGCGGGCCTGACGGGAAACGTGACCGCTTCCCACATCCATTGCTGCACCACGTTTCCGGGCATCTCCACCGCCGGCGTGGCCACGGTGACGCCCACCTTCACCGGCTTTCCGTCCGGGGTGAAATCCGGCACCTACGACCACCTCTTCGACATGACTCTGGCCGGAAGCTACAACCCGGCTTTCATCACCGCCCACGGCTCTGTATCCGGTGCCCTGAACGACCTGTTGGCCGGACTGGACGCGGGCAAGGGATACCTCAACATTCATACCAACGCCGTCCCGTCCGGCGAGATCCGCGGTTTCCTGGTGCCGGTGCCGGAACCGGAGACCTATGCCATGTTCCTGAGCGGCCTGGGAATTCTCGGGGCTGCGGCCCGGCGTCGGAAGGTTGCGGCAGTCTGAAACCGGCCGGGCGGCCGCCCGGCCGCCCCAGCCACCGGGGATACCGTGGCTGCGAGGATTCCCGGTTGCCGGGGCGCATCATTCCGTGCGGACTAATCCGTAAGTATTATTGACGCGCGGGAATCGCGGTGGGACTATGCGCAGGTCATCACATCGAAAATGAATCGTGAGGAGACCTGAATGTACACCTGCAATCGACCCGGAACCCGTCTGATCGCAGCCCTGGCTTTCGCCCTGTCGGGCACCGCCCAGGCAAGCACGGTGTTGTTGAGCGAGAATTTCAATAGCGCCATCCCCGGCACGATATTCGCGGGGAGTGTTCCCGGCAGTTTCGTCATGGGCGGTGGGAGCGTCGACGTATTGGGCAATCTCCACGGAAGTTTCTTCCTTTGCCCGGACGGTCCCGGCAACAACTGCATCGACCTGAACGGATCGGGCCCCGGGACGATTCGCAGCGCGGCTTCTTTCAATCTCGTTGCGGGAAACACCTACGAACTTTCCTTTGACCTGGCCCCCGGTCCGGAGAGCGAATACAAGGCGACGGTGAGCCTGGGGTCCCATACCGGGGTGTTCACCGCGGTGAAGGGAACCGGTTTCGTCCACATGTCCATGCTCTTCACCCAGAGCGTCGCCGAGACAGGAGTGAAAGTCACCTTCTCGGGCGCCGTGGCGCCAGGCAAGCCTGCCTATTGGGGGCCGGTCATCGACAACGTGGTCCTGACGGAAACCACCCCGCCCGTTCCCGAACCCGAGACCTATGCCATGTGCCTGGCCGGCCTCGGGTTGCTCGGGGCTGCGGCCCGGCGGCGCAAGGCAATCGCCGTCTGAGGGACTTTCAGGCGACGGCCGCCCGGGCGGCGGCCACGCCGCTCCTCACGGCCCCTTCGATCGTGGCCGGGTAATCCCCGGCCACGTAGTCTCCGGCGAGGAACAGACCGGGCGCCGCCGTCGCCGTCGCCGGACGCGCGAGATCCGGCGTGCAGGCGAAGGTGGCCCGTTTCTCGGTGATCACGCGCTGCCAGCGGTAGCGCGGCAGCCCTGGAACCATGGCGCCGATCTCGGCATGGATGCGCTCCGCGAGGGCGGCGGCGTCGAGGTCCTCGTGGCGGCCGTGGGCGCTGATGACGGCAGCCATCAGGCCCGGTTGGCCGCACAACTGCCCGCGGTCGAATATCCACTGGGCATAACCGTCGGCGACGCCGGCCATGGGGCAGGGCAGGCGCACCCGTTCCGGGTAGGCCAGGTAGGCGGTGACGATGGGTTCCCAGGCGAAGCGGTCGACGGTGTCCAGGATGGGGGTGAGTCCCGGCAGGCCGGCCGCCAGATGGCGCAGGTGGTAGGGGGCCACGGCGAGGACGACGGCATCGAAGGGGACGAAATGCCTTTCCCCGGCGGCCAGCGCGAAACCAGAATCCGTGCGGATCACGCCGGTGATCCGGGTTTCCCGATTGACGACGGAGCCGCGGGCTCCCAGCCAGCCGGCCGCCGGTTCGGGAAACAGTGAAGAGAAATCGGTGGCGGGAAGGAGCAGGTCGCTGGCCGACCGGTCGGCGGCGAGGCTGTCCCGCAGGACGTTCAGGAATACCCGGGAGGAAGCCTCCGCGGCCGGTGTGTTCAGGGCGGCGATGCACAGGGGATCCCACAGGTAGCGGCGGAGCCGCTCCGGCTGCCGGTGCCGCAGCAGCAGCGCCGCCACCGGTTCGTCGGCTTCGATGCGGAATCCGGCGGCTTCCATGCCACGCATGAAACGGATGGCGGCCACCTTGTCGCCCAGGGAGACGCCCCGTGCGCCGAGCAGGGCCATGGCCAGATGCAGCGGCGCCGGCAGCCGCGGTGCCTTGATGCGGAAATGCCCTGGGAATTCCAGGTGCAGCGGCGTCCTGCGGAGCAGCCGGTCCGGGGCCGCGCCCACGCGCGCCATCAGACGCAGCGTCTCCCGGTAGGCGCCGACCAGGATGTGGGCCCCGTTGTCCAGCGCGAGACCTTCCGCCTCGATGGCGCGGGCGCGCCCGCCCAGGGTGCGCGAGGCCTCGAAGACTTCGACGGCCGCGCCGGTTTCGCTCAGTTCCACTGCCGCGGCGAGGCCCGCGTAGCCCGCCCCGACGACGGCGATCCGCCGGGCGTTCATGGCGGCGAACCCCGACGTGGCGCGGTGCCGGGGTTTGCACGGGGCCTGAGGTCCCGGCGTCCGGGCTGCACCGACGTACCGATCCGTTGCCCTTCCTTGCGTCCCTCTGCGCCCTTGCGCCGCTGCGGTGAGGGTGTGCGGGTCATTCGATGCTCACCCCCGCAACCAGGTACGCGTGGCCAGCCAGAGCTTGCGTATGGGCGTCA
>DAOLKI010000081.1:0-8998 GCA_035331665.1 Rhodocyclaceae bacterium | reverse complement strand
CGCTGGTGGCGGCGGATCCCTGGACACTGTCGGACCCCAGGATGGTCATGCCGCCCGATACGGTATAGATGCTCATCGCAACGCTCCTCGTGCACGGCCCTCGATTACTGATTTCGCCGGAGACTTCGCCCTGGGGCCGAATCCGCCGATTCTGTCACAACTCCCAACCACCGAAGCCGCGAATAGGCCACAAACCGGGGAGGATTCCCTCGCTCCGATCCTGCGGCGTACGGGCCAGCGCAGGCCACGGCTGTCCGTTTCGGCGATAACGGCGCCAGGAGCGCCGAATTGAGCGTGAAACCATCGGTTTCCGACCCGAACGAGTTCCGCCGGCCTTCATATTTGCCCGGCCGCGCCGTAAACTCCCCCACGGGCCCATTCCGGCCCGCATTAGCAGGTAATTGAATGGCCACCATCTCTTCCCTCGGCACCGGCTCCGGACTCGACCTTGAAGGCCTCATCACGAAGCTGATGCAGGTCGAGCAGCAGCCCCTGGTGGATCTCAACACCAAGGAAGCGAAGGTCCAGGCCAAGATCTCGGCGCTCGGGTCCCTGAAATCGGCGATCGCGACGCTGCAGGGGACGGCTTCCGGTCTGACGCCGGCGACCGGCCAGACCGCGTCGGCCAAGTTCGCCACGTTCAAGGCGACGGTCGCCGACACGACCTATGCAACCGCCAGCGCGACGACCTCGGCGGTCGCCGGAAGCTATGCGCTGGAAGTCACCACTCTGGCCCAGTACCACCGCCTGGTCACGCCGAGCGCCGCATACTCGAGCAGCACGAGCACCATTCCGACCGGCACCCTGGTGATCGAGCGGGGCGCCGTGTCCGGAGCCGCCTTCACCCGCGCCAGCGGCACCTCGGCGGTCAGCGTCACCATCGATTCGAGCAACAACACCCTCGCCGGCCTGCGCGACGCCATCAATGCGGCCGACGCAGGGGTCACCGCCACCATCGTCACCGGCACGGGCGGCGCGCGGCTGGTGCTTACGTCCAAGGATTCGGGGACCGGCTACCAGATGCGCCTGTCCGGGCTGACGGGCTTCGACTTCGACCCGGTCGCCGCCGCGGGGACCCTCTCCCAGGCGACGGCGGACGGCGGCCAGGCCGCCGGCGACGCGGCGCTGAAGCTGAACGGGATTGCCATCACGAGCAGTTCCAACACGGTCACCAATGCGCTGGACGGCGTGACCATCAACCTGCTGAAACAAACCTCCAGCGCGACGACCCTGACCGTCAGCAAGGACAGCACGAGCAGCATCACCTCCGGCCTCAATGCCTTCATCAAGGCCTACAACGAGGCGGTCGGCACGATTTCCCAACTGGGCAGCTACAACGCCGAGACCAAGGAAGCGGGTACCCTGAACGGCAACGCGACCCTGCGCGTGGTGCAGAGCCAGTTGCGCAGCCTGGTGTTCTCGACGCCGGCGGGGGCGTCCGGCGACTACAAGACCCTGTCCAGTATCGGTGTCGGCGTCCAGCGCAACGGCACCCTGGTCCTCGATTCCGCGAAGCTGCAGGCCGCCCTGGCCGACGATCCGGACCGGGTGATGGCGCTGGCGGCGGGATTCGGCAAGGCCCTGACCACCGCCACCACCGCCATGACCGGCAGCAGCGGCGTCATCGCCGCCGGCACAGACGGCCTGAACCGGACCGTGGACGACATCGGCAAGCAGCGCACCCGCCTTGCGGACCGCCTGACCCAGATCGAAACGCGCTACCGGGCCCAATTCACCGCCCTGGACAGCCTCGTGGCGAGCATGAAGTCCACCAGCGCCTATCTGACCCAGCAACTGGCAGCCATCACCAGCAGCACCTCATCGAACTGATCCGCGGAGACCTCCATGTTCACATCCATGAGCACCAGCCCCAGCGCGGCCTACGCCAAGGTCGGCATCGAGACGGGGGTCATCGCCGCCGACCCGCACAAGCTGATCCTGATGCTGTTCGACGGCGCCCTGCTGGCGATATCGTCGGCAACGGTCCAGATGCGCGGCGGCGAGACCCCGGAGAAGGGCAAGTCCATCTCCAAGGCCATCGAGATCATCGACAGCGGATTGAAGGCCAGCCTGGATTTCGCGACCGGCGGCGAACTGGCCGCCCGGCTGGGGGCCCTGTACGACTACATGTGCGCGCGCCTGCTGTTCGCCAACCTGCACAACAACGAAGCCGCCCTCCGGGAGGTGGCCGGCCTGCTCCAGGAGATCAAGGGAGCGTGGGAGGAAATAGCGCGTGATCCGGCCGTTCTTTCCGGCACCCCCGCCGCAGCCTGACCCGTAACATGCTGTGGATGCCCTCCCAGCTTGCCATTTACCAGCAGATGAGCGCCCTCTCGGCCGAAATGGTCGAGGCGGCACGGCAAGGGGACTGGGACCGGCTGATCCGGCTGGAGAAATCCGTCGCCGCGCTGCGCGATGCGCTGATCGCCCAGGATGCCGCGGACCCGAAGGGGGGCGCCTTGGCGACGGAACAGGAACAGAAGGCGTTGCTCATCCAACGCATCCTCGAGGACGACGCGGAGATCCGCCGCCATACGGAGCCGTGGATGGAGAAGGTCCGCCAGTTCCTGGGCGGCAACGCCAAGCGGCGCCAGGTCGAACTCGCTTACGGCGCCGGCAGTCCGCCCGGCGGTGGCCTCGGCACCTGACCGGCCCGAATGGGGCGTCCGCGACGGGACGCCCGGCACTCCGCCGGCGGGCCCCTGAGCCATGGCCCTGATACCCCCCGACATCGGATTGCGGCTGCGCACGCCGGCCGACGGGCCGTTGCAACCGCTGGCACCGGCCGCAGGGGTTCCCTCCGACCTGCCCGAACTGACGGCAGGCCAGGCCTTCACGGCGCGCATCCAGGAAATCCTCCCCGAGAACACCTATCGGGCCCTGGTCGCCGGCAAATCCGTCACCCTCGCGTTGCCGGAAGGTGCGGAACCGGGCGACACGCTCGAACTCGTGCTGGTG
This sequence comes from Rhodocyclaceae bacterium, assembly GCA_035331665.1. Lineage (GTDB taxonomy): Bacteria > Pseudomonadota > Gammaproteobacteria > Burkholderiales > Rhodocyclaceae > JAEUNJ01. The sequence goes on along the minus strand of DAOLKI010000081.1, from coordinate 6,040 downwards.
GACAAGACACCGCGGCTGTTGCTGGCCCGGCTGGCGGACGGAACCGCCGCGGCCGCCGCCAGCGCGCCCTACCCCCATGCGACCCTGAGCGCCGGCGGGCGCCTCATCGCCCGGTTGCTGCCGGGCGAGGGCGAGCCTCCGGCGGCGGCCCTCCTGAACCGGGGCCAGGCCCTGCTGTCCCAGGCGCCCGCCGGCCAGGCGGCCGCTGCCCAGTTGGCACCGGCCCTGGCCGGCGCCGTGGAACGCAGCGGCCTGTTCTACGAGGCCCACCAGGCCCAATGGCTCGCCGGAAACCTGCCGACCACCCGGCTGCTCGACGAACCCCAGGGCCGCCATTCCCCGCTGGTCGGCGCGCGGCCCGCGGAATCGCAGGCAGCGGCGCCCGGCCCGGAATCCGCGCCCCGCGCCGTGGCGACGGTCGCCCGGGAGGCCGGGGGCCCGGCGGCAGGCGTCGGCGACGATGCGACAAAGGCGGCCCAGGCGACGCTGGCCACGATCCCGGAAGACCTGAAGCCCCTGGTCCAGCAACAACTCGATGCCGGCGCGACGCAACGCCTGCTGTGGCATGGCGAGGTCTGGCCCGGCCAGCCGATGGATTGGGAGATCGTCCGCGGCGACGGCACCGGCACGGCCGATACGCCGGAGCAGGAGGCCTGGTCTACCCGCCTGCACCTGGAATTCCCCCGGCTCGGCATCGTGGACGCCACCCTGCGCCTGACCGCCGGGGGCCTCGCCGTCGTCATCGCCACGCCCTATGGCGCGAGCGCCGCCGACCTGCGCCAGGATGCCCCCGCCCTGGCCAATGCCATGGAGGCGGCCGGCTTGCCCGCGCCGGGCGTCCTGGTCCAGCACGAAAATGAACCCGGTTGACGACGTCCCGGATCGGCGCAGCCTTGCCGTGGCGCTTGCCTATGCGCCCGGGGATGCGGCGCCCAAGGTCGTCGCCAAGGGCAAAGGACTGATTGCCGACGAGATCATCCGCCGGGCCCGGGAGCACGGGATATACGTCCATGAATCCCGGGAACTGGTCTCGCTGCTCGTGCAGGTGGACCTGGACGCGCACATTCCGCCGCAACTCTACGTGGCGGTCGCGGAACTGTTGGCCTGGCTCTACCGGGTCGAGAACCGCGTGCCCACCGGTTTGCTTCCCTGACCGGCCCCGGCGCGGCGGGCAAACACCCCGCTTTTCCGCCGCCTGGCCCGGCCGGGCGGTGGGCTAGAATCGGAAGATTGCCCCAGGACCGTTGCCCGCGTTCGCACCGATGGAACCCGCAGCCCAAGATCCGATCCCCCTGAAGTTCGAACTCCTGCAGGCCGCGGAGGACAACCCCTACCTGCTGCGGGCGAAGGGCGAGATCGTCTATCACCTGAAGGCCGTCGCGGCGGAACATGCGCTGGTGGCGGCCCACTACGGCCACGGCAACGACTTCCTTCTGACCACGCTGCTCGCCGTCGATGACGGGCAACTCCACCTGGACGTGGGCAAGGATCCCGAGGTCAACCGGCGGCTCCTGGCCGCCGACAGGATCGTCTGCGTCACCCACCACGACAAGGTGAAGGTCCAGTTCGCGCTGCGCCGGCTGGACACCGTGTCTCTCCAGGGGCGCACGGCATTTCGCGCCGACCTTCCCGATCGGATGCTGCGCCTGCAACGCCGCGAGTACTATCGGCTCGTGACGCCGGCGGCGCGGCCATTGCGTTGCCACGTACCCATGCCCGGCGGCGCCCCGAGCATCGTCGCCACCGTCCTGGACATCAGCGGCGGCGGCCTCGCCGTCGTGGTCCCGCCCGCAGGACTGGATTTCTCGCCGGACACCGTCTTCCGCGGCTGTCGCATCGAATTGCCGGAAGTCGGCACGCTGATCGTCGACCTGCGCGTGAAGAACCTGTTCGAGGTGACCTTGCGGAACGGCGTCGAAGTCATGCGCTCCGGATGCCAGTTCGAGCGGATGCCCGGCCCCATGCTCACGCTCGTGCAGCGCTACATCCTGAAGGTCGAACGGGAACGCAAGGCCCGCGAGTCCGGCCTCGCCTGACCGCGCGGCACGGCGGTCGGGGAGGCGCCGGTTCAGCCGCGGGCCTTGTTGGCCCGGGCCGCCTCGTAGAGCGGCATCACCTCCGGCAGATGTTTCTGGATTTCCTGGATACGGTTGTTCCCGGAGGGGTGGGTGGACAGCCACTGGGGCGGCGCCCCACGGTTGGCGGCCGCCATCTTCTGCCACAGGGTGATACCGGCCCGCGGATCGAAGCCGGCCCGGGCCGCCAGGTCCAGGCCCACCACGTCGGCCTCGCTCTCGTCGTCGCGGGAGAACTTGAGGGTCAGCAGATTGCCGCCGACGGCAAAGGCATCGGCGTACTTCCCGCCGCCGATGTAGTGGCCGAGGATGCTGGCGCCCAACTGGGTCAGCTCGCTCTTCGCCACCCGTTCGCGGGCGTGCTCGCGCAGCGCATGGGCGATCTCGTGGCCCATCACCATCGCCACCTCGTCGTCGGTGAGCTGCAGGGTCTCGAGGATGCCGGTATAGAAGGCGATCTTGCCCCCCGGCATGCAAAATGCGTTGATCTGCTTTGAACCGACGAGATTCACCTCCCAGCGCCACTGGGCAGCGCGCGGATTCCAGCGCGCCGTGAAGGGCAGTATGCGGTTGGCGATCGCACGCAGGCGGCGCACCTGGGGATGGTCGTCGGGCCCCAGGGCCCGTTGGCCGGCGGCCTGCTGTTTCAGTTGCGCGTACTCGATCTCGGCACGCTTCTCGAGCTGGGCGGCCGGAACCAGGCCGCGCACCGCCGAGGGCTTGCCCACATCGACGCCCTCGGCGTGCGCGGTCAGCGACAGGATGAGGGAGGCCGCGAGGGCGATGCTACGGATGATCATCGGGGAAATCGGATAATTCTTCCGGCGCCGCGGCAGTCGGCCGACCGGCGCCAGGCGGTCAGACCTGCATATTGATGATGTCGTGGTAGGCCGACACCAGCTTGTTGCGCACCTGGACCATCTGCTGGAAGGACAGGTTGGCCTTCTGCAGGTTGATCATGACGTCCTGGAGATTGACGTTCTCCTTGCCGCTGGCGAAGTCCTCCGCCATCTTCTGGGCGTCCTGCTGGGCCTGGTTGACCTGCTCGATGGTGTTCTGCAGCACCTGCGCGAAATCGGCGCCGCCCGCGGCGGCGCCGGCGTCGGCCGCCGGCTTGCCCTGGGCAACGGAAGCCGCCGCCCGCAACTGGGAGAGCATCACGTCGAGATTGCGCGTATCGATGGCCATGGGTGCAAGCTTTGCCGGTAGGTGGGCCCGACGATTGTATTAGCAATCGGCATGCCATCACAAGGGCCGAGCCCGGTCTCAGGCGTCGGGGTCCAGGAAGCCTTCGTCCTTGTATTGCTTGAGCTTGTAGCGCAGGGCCCGTTCGGAAATTCCCAGGGACTCCACCGCCTTCTTGCGGGAGCCCCCGACCCGGGCCAGCGTTTCCAGGATGTGCTGGCGTTCCAAATCCTTCATGTTGGCCGGCGTTGTCGCGCCGGCCCCGGGCACGCCCGCCCCCGCGACACCCGACGCCGGGGGTGCCGGAAGGATCCGTTCCGGAACGATTGCGGCCGGCGGCATCGCTGCCAGGCTTCCGCTGAGCAACAGGTGCTCGGCCTCGACCATCTCGCCGGGGGCAAGGATCAAGGCCCGCTGGATCGCGTTCTCCAGTTCGCGGACGTTCCCGGGCCAGGCATGGGCGGCAATTTTTGCCTCGGCCGCCGGGGTCAGGCGAAGGTGGCGGCCGAGGCGGGCGCCCTGTTCCACCAGGAAATGGCGCGCCAGGGGCAGCAGGTCGCCGGGTCGCTCATGGAGTGACGGAATGCGCAAGGGAAACACGTTGAGCCGGTAGAACAGGTCTTCACGGAAACGGCCGCTGGCCACCTCGGCGGCCATGTCCCGGTTGGAAGTGGCCACGACACGGATGTCCACCGGCGTCGGCCGCTTGCCGCCGACCCTTTCGACCTCCCGTTCCTGGAGCACCCGCAGCAGCTTGGCCTGCAATCCCAGGGGCATTTCGGAAATCTCGTCGAGCAGGAGCGTGCCGCCGTCCGCTTGTTCGAACTTGCCGGCCTGGGCCGCCTGGGCGCCCGTGAACGCGCCCCGTTCATGGCCGAACAGGGTGGCCTCCAGCAGGTTTTCGGGGATTGCCGCACAGTTGATGGCCACGAAAGGCGCCCGGGCCCGCGGCGACTGCTGGTGGATGTAGCGGGCGAAGACTTCCTTGCCGGTGCCGGATTCGCCGGTGAGCAGCACCGTTGCGTCCGTCTTGGCCACGCGTGCCGCGAGGAGCAGGATCTCCCGGGTACGCGGGTCCTCGGCGACGAGGCCTTCGCCGGCCGGCGCCACGGAGTAGCGCTCGATCTGGGCGAGCAGGTCCTTCGGCTCGAAGGGCTTGAGCATGAAGTCGCAGGCCCCGCCGCGCATGGCCGCCACCGCCTTGTCCACGTCGCCGAAGGCCGTCATCAGCAGCACGGGAAGGCCGGGCCGCCGGAAGCGGATGGCGGCGAGGAGTTCCAGGCCGTCCATGGGCGCCATTCGCAGGTCGGAAATCACCATCTGGAATTCGCCGCGGCCGAGGATTTCCAGGGCCTCCGGGCCGCCCGGCGCGCCGGTCGGCCGGTGACCGGCGGCCTCGAGCGTGATCAGCAGGGCGTCGCGGAGGGCGTCGTCGTCCTCGACGACGAGGATGCTGCGCGTCGCGTCCGTCATGCCGCGCAGGCCTCCTCGCCGCGGGCGACGGTGAGGGTGAACCGGGTCCCCTGCCCCGGGGCCGATTCCACTTCGATGTCGCCGCCATGGGCCCGGGCGACGCCCCGGGCAATGGCCAGACCCAGGCCCGTGCCGTCGGCGCGGGTCGTGAAGAAGGGCTCGAAAACCCGTGCCACCGCCGCCGGATCGAGGCCGCGACCCGTGTCGGCGACCACGAAGGCCACGAGGCCGGGACGGGCGCAGGCCGAGAACTCGATGCTTCCCTGCCCCTCCACCGCCTGCAGGGCGTTCTCGAGCAGATTCGTCAGGGCCCCGGCGAGGGCCTTGCGGTTGCCGGTGATACGCAGGCCGGCCTCCCCCGCCGACATCTGGAAGGCGATCCGGCGCGCCCGGCACAGGGGCTCCAGCGTGTGGCCGAGTTCCTGCACCAGGTCGGCCACGGCGATGGCCTCCCGGCCGAGGGCCTCGCCGCGGGCGAAGAGCAGCATGTCGCGGATCAGCCGCTCCAGATGCTTCAGGCGCTCCACGGTCTTCCCGGCGATGTTCGCCCGCGAGGCGGCCGGCAGGTCCGGGTTCTCCAGGTTGCCCGCGTACAGCAGGGCGGCCGCCAGGGGGGTGCGCAACTGGTGGGCAAGCTGGGCGGCCATCTCGCCCATGGCGGCGAGGCGCTCGTTGCGCTCGGCCTGGGCCTTCAGTCGATGGGCGTCGGTGATGTCGTGGAGCAGCACGATGCGGCCGCCGGCCGAATCCAGGGCACTGACCGTCATGGCGAGACGCCGGCCCGCCGCGGTCAGGTACTCGCCCGGGCTGTCCGCCGCCTGCAAGGAGGTGGCCAGCGGCTTCCAGTCGCCGCCGGCCGGGTCGACCGCGAGCAGGATGCCCGCCGCGGGATTGGCCTGCACGACCCGGTCCGCGCCATCCAGCACGACGACCCCCGCCGGCAACGCGTCCAGCAACAGGGTCAGGCGCTCGGTCAGGGCCGCCTTCTCCAGGTATTGCTGGCGCAGGGCGCCGTTGGCGGCCGCCAGTTCCTCGGTGAGGGCCGCCACCTGGCCCTGCAGCTGGGTATAGGCGGTGGCCAGTTCCTCGGAGGCCTGGTTGAAGATGCGGAAGGCTTCGGCGAGACGCTCGGATTCGCCGGTGGAAGGACCGGCGGGCGGGGCCGGCGGAGCCGGATTCTGCTGGGAAACCATGCGGCCGATGATGGCAGAATCCCCCGGGGGAGACAAGAAAACCGCCGGCTTCGGGGCTCCCGAAATGGCGGCAAAAATTGCCGCTTCTCCCGGGCACCCCCCTTGCTTGCGCCG
>DAOLKI010000080.1:0-9057 GCA_035331665.1 Rhodocyclaceae bacterium | reverse complement strand
GCCGCCTCCTCGATCATCATGCCGACGCCGGACTGGCGGGCGATCTCGTTCAGGGTGGTGGCCAGCCCGCCGCGGGTCGGGTCGCGCAGCACCTTCAGGTCGGCACCGGTGGCGGCCAGGGCGGCGATCAGGCCGTTCAGGGCCGCCGTGTCCGAGACGATAGGGGATTCGAAGCCCAGGTGCTCCCGGGTGGCCATGATGGCCATGCCGTGGTCGCCCAGGCTGCCGGAGACGAGGATGGCGTCACCCGGGCGGGCCCGGTCGCCGGAGGGGTGCGGTCCCTCGGGAACGACGCCGACGCCCGTGGTCGCGATGAACACGCCGTCGGCCTTGCCCTGTTCGACCACCTTGGTGTCCCCGGTGACCACGGCGACGCCGGCCTCCCTTGCCGCCTTCGCCATGGATTCCACGATGCGCGCCAGGTCGGCCAGGGGAAAGCCTTCCTCGAGGATGAAACTGGCGGCGATCCACAAGGGCGTCGCGCCCATCACCGCCACGTCGTTCACCGTGCCGTGGATGGACAGGCAGCCGATGTCCCCGCCGGGAAAGAACAGGGGCGAGACCACGTGGCCGTCGCAGGACATGACCAGGCGCCCGGGGGGCGGCGCCGGGAGCGTGGCGCCGTCGTTGCCCTGGCGCAGCCATTCGTTGTCCAGGTGGCGGGCGAAGAGCTCCTCGATCAGCTGGGCCATGGCCCGCCCGCCCGAGCCATGGGTCATGTCCACCCGGCCGTGCTTCAGGTCCAGGGGACGGACGTAGTCTTTCCGTGGTTTGTTCATGCGGTTCGGGAACTCCGCAACGCAAAGGCGCGGAGGCGCAAAGGACGCGAAACGCCGGAAGCCCCGACGGCGCGGTGGCGTGCAATCCGGCCGACGGATCGGCCAGCGTGTCCCCTGCGCGTCGCTGCGATGCGGGGCCCCGTCCTCATGCCGCGTCCTTGTACCGGCCGTAGGTGTAGTAGGCGGCGCACGCCCCTTCCGAGGACACCATGCAGGAACCGATGGGGTTCTCCGGCGTGCACACGGTGCCGAAGACCTTGCAGTCGCGGGGCTCCTTGACGCCGCGCAGGATGGCGCCGCAGTCGCACGCCTTGTGGTCCGGCACGCTGCGGTAGCCCACCGGGAAACGCTGCTCGGCATCCCATTGGGCATACTCCTTGCGGATGCGCAGCGCCGAATAGGGCACCACGTTGAGGCCGCGCCATTCGAACTCGCGGCGCAGCTCGAAGACTTCCGCCACCAGGTCCTGGGCCTTGCGGTTGCCCTCGCGGGTGACGGCGCGGGTGAATTCGTTCTCCACCTCGGCCCGTCCGTCGTTGACCTGCCGCACCAGCATCAACACCGCCTGCATCACGTCCAGGGGCTCGAATCCCGCTATGACGACGGGCTTGCGGTACTCCTCGGCGAAGTTCTCGTAGGGACGGCTGCCGATGATGGTGGAAACGTGGGCCGGGCCGATGAAGCCGTCGAGCGGGACGGTGCCCCATTGGCGCACCTCCGGCGACTCCAGGATGGTGACGATGGCCGAGGGCGTCAGCACATGGCAGCAGAGCACGCTGAAATTCGCCAGCGCCTCGGTCCTGGCCTGTTTCAATACCACGGCGGTCGGGGGCGTGGTCGTTTCGAAGCCGATCGCCAGGAAGACGACCTGCCGGTCCGGGTTCTCGCGGGCCACCTTCAGCGCGTCGGCCGTGGAATAGACCATCCGGATGTCGCCGCCACGCGCCTTGGCCTTCATCAGCGACAGGCCGTCCGATGCCGGGACGCGCAGCGTGTCCCCGTAGGTACAGAGGATGACGCCGTGTTCGAGGGCCAGGCGGATCGCCATGTCGATGCGGCCCACCGGCAGCACGCAGACCGGGCAGCCGGGCCCGTGGACCAGGCGGATGTTGGCGGGCAGCAGGTCCGACACGCCGTACCGGGAAATGGCGTGGGTATGCCCGCCGCAGAACTCCATGAAGCTGTAGCGCCGCTCCGCGTGCGCCTCGCGGGCGATGGCCGAGGCCAGGCCGCGGGCCAGGCCCCCGTCGCGGAATTCGTCGACGAACTTCATGCGTTGCCGAGGGTGCCCATTTCGGCGAAGAGTTCCAGGGTCTTGCGGGCCTCCTCGGGATCGAGCTTCTGCAGCGCGTAGCCGACGTGGACGATCACGTAGTCGCCGACGGCGGCATCCTCGACCAGGGCCAGGGAAACCTCCTTGCGCACGCCGCCCAGGTCGACGACGGCGTTTTCGGGATCGGGCATCTCGACGATGCGGGCGGGAATGGCCAGGCACATTTCAGACTCCCTTCCCGCAACCTCTCCCGGGGGGAGAGGGAGCGCAGGCGCTCCCCGCCGGGGAATTGCTGGATCCTCCCCTCAACCCCCTCCCCGCGGGATGGGGTGAAGGGGGTTCGCCGCCATGCGGCTTCATGGAGTCGATTCTTCTGGCGTTCATCGCGCAGTCTCCGAATGCGTCGCGATCCACGCCTGCCCGAGGGCGACGGCGGTATCGCCGGGCGAGCAGCGCAGGGGCTTCATGACGGTCAGTCCCTTCGCCTCCAGGTTCTCGGCGACGCGGCTGCCGATCAGGCGGTTCAGGAAACAGCCGCCGCCGAACGCGATGCGCCCGATGCCGGTTCCGGCGGCGGCCCTGGCCGCCCATTCGGAAAGTCCGTCGGCGAAGGCGGCGTGGAAGGCCGCGGCATCGGCATCCACCCGCGTGCTCGGGGCGAGGCGCCCGAGGGCCGGCCTCAGGTCGAGCCGGTTGGCGCCGTCGATGGCCCATTCCAGCGGCCTCGGCCAGCCTTCGGCCTCCACGTGGCGCGTGGCTGCCTTCTCCAGGGCGATGGCGGCCTCGGCCTCGAAGCTCATGCGCCGCGAGAGCCCCAGCAGGCCCGCCGCCGCGTCGAACACACGCCCGGCGCTGGAGGTCATGGGACTGTTCAGCTTCCGGTCGAGCATGGCGGCGATGGTCGGCGCGCCGGCCTCGTCGGCGTAGCGGCGGGCGATCTCGCCGCCCCGGCCCAGGGAGGCCCGCGCCGCCGCCGCCATGCGCCAGGGCTCCCGGGCCGCCCGATCCCCGCCCGGCAAGGCGAGCGGCAACAGGTGGCCCAGGCGCTCGTACCGGGCGCCCTCGACGCGCAGCAGCTCCCCGCCCCAGGCGCTGCCGTCCTCGCCGAGTCCCACACCGTCCAGGGCCAGGCCGAGGACGGGCCCGGCGAAGCCATGCTCGGCGCATACCGCGGCCACGTGGGCATGATGGTGCTGGACCGGCAGCGTGTCGGCACCCAGTTCCGCGGCGAGACGGACGGCCTCCCGGGTCGAATGGAAATCGGGATGCAGGTCGTGGGCAATGATCCTCGGCGTCGCGCCGAGCCAGTCCAGGTACAGGCCCACGTTGGTTTCGAAGTCCCGGCAGGCCTCCGGCCGGTCCAGGTCGCCGACGGTGCCGGAGACGATGGCCTCGTGTCCGACGGCCGCGCAGACCGTGTTCTTGAACCAGGCGCCGACGGCCAGCAGGGGGGGCGCGGCACGCTTCAGCGGGAAGGTGGTGCCCAGGGTCTCGGGGGAGTTCATCGCCGCTCCTTCAGGCCTTGGCCGCCAGCTGCCGCTCGAGATCGGCGATGCGCCGCTGCAGGCTTTCCACGGTCTCCCGACGCCTCGCCCTTGCGGCGCCGAGTCCTTGGCGCAGGAAATCCAGCCAGGCGTCCATGCCCTCGCCGGTCGTGGCCGAAAGCCTAAGGACGCGGATCGACGGATTCACGCGACGTGCGTAGGCCTCGGCCTTGTCGGCGTCGAAGGTCAGGTGGGGCAGCAGGTCCACCTTGTTGAGGATCATCAGGGAGGCCGCCTGGAACATGTCGGGATACTTGAGGGGTTTGTCCTCGCCCTCGGTGACGGAGAGCACGGCCACCTTGTGGGCCTCGCCGAGGTCGAAGGCCGCCGGGCAGACCAGGTTCCCCACGTTCTCGATGAAGAGCAGGCCGTCCTCGGCGGCCGGCAGGGATGCCAGGGCATGGCCCACCATGTGGGCATCCAGGTGGCATCCCTTGCCGGTGTTCACCTGGATCGCCGGGGCGCCGGTGGCGCGGATGCGGTCGGCATCGAGGGCCGTCTGCTGGTCCCCCTCGATCACGGCCGTGGGCATTTCGCCGCGCAGGGCCGCGATGGTCCTGACGAGGAGCGTCGTCTTTCCGGAGCCGGGGCTGGACACCAGATTCACGGCGAACGTTCCGCGCGCGGCCAGCATCTCGCGGTTCTTCGCCGCGTAGGCGTCGTTCTTCGACAGGATGTCCTGCTCGATCTTTAGCATACGGGCCTGGGTCATCCCGGGCGCGTGGGAATGGGCGGGGCCGTGGTGGTGCGCCGGGACGGGCCGGTACGCATGGGCGCCGCCGTCGCCGTCGTGGACGTGCGCATGGTCACCCGCGTGGGCGTGGGCATGGCTGTGGCTGGTGCCGTCGGCGTGGGTGTGCGCGTGTTCGTGCGCTTCCAGCGGCCCGTGGTCGTGGTGGTGCGCATCCCCGTGGGCCGCGTGCACATGGTCATGGACGTGGGTATGCACGGTCCCGTCCGCATGGAGGTGGGTGTGTTCGTGGGGCTGGTCCCGGTCCAGGGCCTGGCCCTCGATCCGGGTGTCGCCGCTGCCGCAACCGCAGGTGACGCACATGTCTCTGTCTCCGCTTCGCCGGCCCGTTCGGCGGGCCGGTTCGATTGTCCCGCTATTCGATCTCGACTTCCTTGACGCGCATCTCGGTTCCGCCCGTGACCTGCAGCTGGTAGGACCCACAGCGCGGGCACCCCTCGTAACGCGCCGCCACCTCGACCGTCTCGCTGCATTGCAAGCACCAGGCCGTGCCAGGTACATCCTCGATCTCCAGCCGGGCGCCCTCCGCGATGGAGCCGCGGCTCACCGCGTCGAAGCAGAAGCGCAACGCTTCCGGCTCGACGCTGGACAGCCGGCCGATCTCCAGGATAACGGCGCTGACCCGCAGGCACCCGGCGGCGCGGGCCGCCTCCTCGACGATCTGGATCACGCCCTCGGCCAGGGACATCTCGTGCATCCGGACTACCTTATCACGCGGCGGAAGGACGCCCAAAAAGGAAGGCGCGCCGACTGCGCAGGGGCGCCGACCGGGCAGCCGCCGTTTGCGGTTCCGCCATCAGCGCCTCCAGGGCCGCGCCTGCCGCCTCCCGCAAGTCCGCCTGGTCGGCGAAATCGTGTACCGGCGAGATCAGCGGACAGGTCTGGTAGGGGCCCAGCGCGCCGGGAGGGCCGCCCCAGAACCCGTAATCGCCGGAGGGGAACGACCAGACCTGGCTCTCGTCGGGCCCCAGGCGCCGGAATCCTTCGTTTCCGGCCGGCAACAGGATCAGGTTCAGGGCCCACGGCGTGAGCAGGGCGCCGACCCAGATTCCGTTCCATGGCCGGAAACCGAGGGCCTCCACCGCCAGCGCGGGATTGCTGATCGGCAATTCCCCCATGACCTGGGCGACGCGCAGGAACTCCGCCTCGATGCGGGCGGAGGGATCTTCCGCGTGGTTCACTCCGGCACCACCATGAACTTGTGCCTTTCCCCGTCGCACCCGGGGCAACGCCATTGGTCGGGAAGCTCCGCAAAGGGGACGCCGGGGGGAATCTGGCCATCGGGGTCGCCCACGGCGGGGTCGTAGACCCACCAGCACACCCCGCATTCCAGGCGCGCCTGCGGGGTTAGCTTGCCCGCATTGCCCAGGTAGGAGCCCTCGAAGGTCAGCACAGGTCCTCCTTCAGCATGTCCAGATATTCGCCCAGGCGTTCCTTGGAGTCCCGCAGGTCCTCGGCGGCGGCCAGCGCGGCCTCCGGCATGTCGCAGACTTCCAGGGTGTTGAGGATCAGGCTGTCCATCGCGTTGAAGTACTGCACCCACCAGACGTGGCGCAGGCCGGTGGCCGTGATGCGGCAGTTGCCGTAACCGCGGGACAGGACGGCGATGCCCCCGCGCCCGAACACCGCGTCGATGTAATCCAGGTCCGCCGGGGTCATGGGCAGCAGGGTCAGGTTCACCACGTGGGAGGCCTGCCCCGATTTCCAGCGGGCGGCCCGCTCGATCAGTTCGTGGATCAGGGGCAGCGCATTCATCAGGCCTTCGGGCTCGGAGGGCAGCGACACCGTGGTGCGCAGGCGTCCCGAGGCCTCGAGGAGGGCAGTGGGGATGGGGCCCGCCTCGACCCGGTCCTCGCCCGCGGCTGCCCCGACCGCGGGGCGGCGCAGGTGCCACAGGCCGGCGAAGGCCGTCTCCTGGATGCGCAGCGGGGCATCCCGTTCGAGCACGGCGCTGACTTCACCTTCGCCCAGGCATTCGTTCACCAGGACCAGCGTGCCCGCAGGAAGACCGGCCAGGTCCACCCCGGGCAGCCGCACGCCGGGGCCGCCCGCCACGTCCGGATCGATCGCATCGCGCAGCGCCTCGATCACACGGATGGCCGCGGCCGCATCCTCCGGGTCCTTCGCCTGGCGCGGGACGGGCATGCGGAAGACGGCCATTTCGCCGGGCGTGGCGCATTCGGGGGCCTCGGCTTCGGGCTGCGAGCCGGGACCGATGCCGACGACGGGGATGGGGAAGGAGCCGGAGCTGAAGGAAGTGGTCATGGGGAGGGCGTCCGCGGGTCAGTGGCAGGAGGCATTGGAATCGCCGGCGTGCAGTGCGATGGGTGCGCGGCCGACGGGTTGGCGGCGCAGGTCCGCGAGGGCCTGCTGGAAGGGCACCCAGTCCTGCATGCCCTCGAGGGCACCGACGTACTGGCCGCCGCGCAGCAGCACCACCGCCGGCCAGCGCCGGAATCCGAAGCGGGCCTGGAAGGCGCGCCCGACGGCGGGCGGCAAGACCGCGGCGCGCAGATCCCGCTGCCCTTTCAGCACCTCGGGGAGGATGACCGCCACGTCCCAGCTCTCGGGCACCTGGGCGACCCGCTCGGGAAAGAAGAGCAGGACTTCGTCCGCGCCCTGCAGGAAGGCGGCGACTTCCGACTCGCCCTCGAGGCGGGCGACGCCGCGCACGGACAGGCGTTCGAGCAGGACGGCGTCGCGCGGGTCGGCGGGGGCGGAAGCATCGCGTTGCGGGGTGGCGGGGGCGGTCTGCATGGGGTTCATTCCTCTTTGTCATGGGCGGCCGCGGGCCGCAGGAAATCGGGGAGTTGGGGTTCGCGGTGGATCAGGTCGCCGAAGTGGGTTTCCATGTCCACCTCGCCGCCGGCCAGCATCTGGTCGAGGGCGTCGAGGGCCCGGTTCACCTGGTCGGCCGTGGTCTCGTCGATGATCTCCCGGGCGGCGCCCAGGAAGGTCATCACCCACTGGCCGGGCGCCAGGGGGCCGGTGAGCAGCGTGTCCACGGTGATCCGGTCGCCGCGGCCTGCACAGACCGCCGACATGCCGTCGACCGAGATCACCCGCATGGGAATGCCTAGGCACATGGGAAGGCTCCGCGAGACGGATCCACCGCGGGGGCGCAGAGGCGCAGGGGCGGCGCAGCGGACCGCGAACTGCGGTGTCGGCGGACCATTCCACCTGCCCGTATGGTGCCCGGGTTTCCCGGCGCCTCCGCGCCTCTGCGGTGAGGGGTCTGGGTCATGGCGGCGACTCAGCGCAGGAAACGCGCATCGCCGACGCGGCAGGCGGCCTCGGCGGAGGGGCGCTCGGACTCGTAGCGCTCGATGGCGAGGCTCCCGTCGTTCAGGGGCACCCGATCCGCGCCGGGCCGGGCCGGGAAGCCCCAGGCCCGCAACTGGTCGAGCGCGAGCGCCAGGGCGTCGGCGATGCGCTCCCGCACGACGGGACGCAGGCTGCCGCCATAGTCCTCCAGTTCCTCGGGCTGGACGCCGATCAGCACCAGTTCCTCCGGCGGCTGCGCGGTCATCTCCGCGGCCATCAGCACTTCCTGGAAACCGGTCTGGTGCAGGCTCATCTTCTTGACGCCCATGAAGCGGGGCACTTCCTCGCCCTCGACGACCTTCAGCGTGCCGGGCGGCAGGCCGTAGTCGATGGCGTCGAACACCAGCAGGCGCCGGGCGGCCTGGATGTAGGGCAGCAGGGCGAGGCCCTGGGTGCCGCCATCCATGACCGACACGCCGGCCGGCAGGGTCCAGCCGGCGGCCAGGGCTTCGACGCAGCGCACGCCGAAACCCTCGTCGGCCCAAAGGAGGTTGCCGATGCCGAGGACGAGTACTTCGGTGTCTTTTGTGCTCATGGTCGGGGCGTCGTGTAACGGTTCAGGTGCCATATCAAGTCCCGTGCCAGCAGGGGCCTCCCGGCCGGGGAAAAAGTTCATAGTTGAATCAATCGCTTGGTTTTCCCCTCCGTGGGGAGGGACATGTCCAGCCGTCAGGTTGGCTGACAAACCGGCATTGTGAGTGGAAGACCGGTTTCCATCAATCTTGCGATTCGACGGTCTTCTGCTGCTGCAAGGCCACGTGCAGGTCCCAGGCCACCTGCAGGTTCAGCCAGAACGCGGGGTCCCCGCCGAAGACCTGGGCGAGCCGGATGGCGGTATCCGGTGTCAGGCCGCGCCGGCCCCGCACGATCTCGTTGACCCGGCGCCGGGAGACACCGAGGGCCCGGGCGAGGCGGTCCTGGGTGATGCCGAGCGGGACCAGGTAGTGTTCGTCCAGGAAACGCCCGGGATGGGGCGGCCTGCGACGGGCGGAAAGAAAAGGGCGCGGCCCCGGGACGGAGGCCGCGCCGGAACGACGTCCGGCAGAGGGAACCACGGAGACTGCGGCGCCGGACGTCGGCGGAGAGACGGGGAAAGGCGAGCGCATCATTGCGCCCGCGCAAATTTGCCGCCCGGCGTGGCGCGCGGCAGGTCGGGACCGCGGGAATCGCCACGCCGGCCGGGGACCCGGTGCGCACGGCCGTCCGAGAGGCCGGTCAAGGGGCCCGGGACTGTTCCGCGGAGAATCGTGTCGGTCATTTCGTGAACCTCGTCCAGAAGCCCGCCGCCCTCGTCCGGGGCAGGGGCGCCAGGGGCTGGCCGGCCGCATCGCGCAGGTGGCCGGCTTTCGCGGCATCGTCGAGCACCGCGTCGATCATCGCCGCATC
>DAOLKI010000079.1:0-9072 GCA_035331665.1 Rhodocyclaceae bacterium | reverse complement strand
GGCAACATCTTCGAGGCCGACCACGTGAATACCATCGTCGCCGCGGGCCGTGCCGACCTCTGCGCCATCGCCCGGCCCCATCTGGCCGACCCCGCCTGGGCACTCCACGCCGCGGCCGCCCAAGGCGTCGGCGACATGCCCTGGCCGCCCCAGTACCTCACCGGCAAGGCGCAACTCGAACGCAACCTGGCGCGTGCCGCCCAACTGGCGTTGCACGCCTGATGCCTGGATTCATTCCTGATCCATCCTTCCTTCGGAGAACACCATGCCCAAGAATTCCAATACGGAACGGCCGGACACCGAAACCCGCGCCACGTCGGAGGACAGCCAGGCCCTGCGCCTCTGGTTGCGCCTGCTGGCCTGCACCAACCTGATTGAAGGCCAGGTGAGGTCCCGCCTGCGCCGGGATTTCGACATCACGCTGCCCCGCTTCGACCTGATGGCCCAATTGGAACGCGTGCCCCAGGGCATGAAGATGGGCGAGCTGTCCAAACGAATGATGGTCACCGGCGGCAACGTCACGGGGATCACGGACCAGCTCGTGGCGGAAGGACTGGTGGTGCGGGAGGACAACCCGAAGGATCGCCGCGCCTATATCGTCAAGCTGACGCCGGAGGGCCGCAGGGCGTTCAAGAAGATGGCCGACGCCCATGCCAGGTGGATCGTCGAGCTCTTCGCCGGAATGGGCGAGAAGGAGCGGACGCAACTGTACGGGTTGCTCGCCGTCCTCAAGACGCACGTGGCCGGCATCGCCGACGGGGGCAGGTGAGCATGGCGGGCGCCATGGCCCATCACGGCCGCAACTTCGCGGGCTACGCCGCCCGCCACTTCCTGTGGCGTGTCGAGGGCAGACTGGGGGTGGTCACCCTGAACCGGCCCGAACGCAAGAATCCGCTCACCTTCGATTCCTACGCGGAACTGCGCGACCTCTTCCGCGGACTCGCGTATGCCACCGACGTGAAGGTGGTCGTGATCCACGGCGCCGGCGGCAATTTCTGCTCGGGCGGCGACGTACACGAGATCATCGGTCCCCTCACCCGCATGGGCATGCCGGAACTCATCGACTTCACCCGGATGACGGGGGATCTCGTCAAGGCCATGCGGGCCTGCCCGCAGCCGGTCGTGGCGGCCATCGATGGCATTTGCGCGGGCGCCGGCGCCATGATCGCGCTGGCCTCGGATCTGCGCCTGGGCACGCCGGCGGCGAGGACCGCCTTCCTGTTCGCCCGCGTCGGCCTTGCCGGCTGCGACATGGGGGCGTGCGCGCTGCTGCCCAGGGTAATCGGGCAGGGGCGGGCGGCGGAACTGCTGTACACGGGTCGCACCATGTCCGCCGAGGAGGGGGAGCGTTGGGGCTTCTTCAACCGCCTGTGCCCCGGCGACCGGATCCTCGACGACGCCCTGGCGCTGGCGGGCGAACTGGCCGCCGGGCCCACCTTCGCCCATGGCATGACCAAAAGGATGCTGCATCATGAATGGGCGCTGGCGCTGGACGAAGCCATCGAGGCGGAGGCCGAAGCGCAGGCCATCTGCATGCAGACCGGCGATTTCCGGCGTGCGTACGAGGCCTTCGTCGCCAAGCAGCGGCCGGTGTTCGAAGGAAACTGAGACTTGCCCTCCTACTGGCTGCCCACGCCCTTCCTGGAGCCCCGCCATCTGGATCTGGCAGGGCAGGCACAAGACTGGGCGGCGCAGGATCTGCGGGGGGAACCGCCCACCGACGTGGACACCGCCTGCCGGGACCTCGTGGGAAGCCTCGGGCGCGCCGGCTGGTTGCGTCATTGCGTCGGCGACAGTTGCGCGGCCTTCGACGCCCGCGCCCTCTGCCTGCTGCGGGAAACATTCGCCTACCGCTCGGCCCTGGCCGACTTCGCGTTCGCGATGCAGGGCCTTGGTTCCGGCGCCATCTCGCTGTTCGGGAGCCCCGCGCAGCGGGACGAATGGCTGCCCGCGGTGGCCGCCGGCACGGTCATCGCCGCCTTCGCCCTCTCCGAACCGGAAGCGGGCTCGGACGTGGCAGCCATGGCGTGCGCCGCCCGCGCCGATGGCGGCGGCTACGTGCTGGACGGGGAGAAGACCTGGATCTCGAACGGCGGCATTGCCGACTTCTATACCGTATTCGCCCGCTCCGGCGAGGGGCCCGGTGCCAAGGGAATCTCGGCCTTCGTCGTACCGGCGGATGTGCCCGGCCTTTCGGTGACCCGGCGCATCGAGGTCATCTCCCCCCATCCGCTGGCCACCCTACGCTTCGACGGCTGCCGGGTGCCGGCCGCCGCGCGTATCGGCGAACCGGGCCAGGGCTTCCGCATCGCCATGGCGACGCTGGACGTCTTCCGCACCTCGGTCGCCGCGGCGGCCCTTGGGTTCGGCCGCCGTGCCCTCGACGAGGCCCTGGACCACGCCCGCGTGCGCCGGATGTTCGGCCAGCGCCTCGCCGACTTCCAACTCACCCAGGGCAAGCTGGCGGACATGGCGACGACGCTGGAATCCTCGGTCCTGCTGATCCACAGGGCTGCCTGGCTCCGCGACCGCGGGGAGCCCGTGACCCGTGCGGCCGCCATGGCCAAGATGCAGGCCACCGAAGGCGCCCAACAGGTCATCGACGCCGCCGTCCAGATGTTCGGGGGACGTGGCGTCACGCGCGGCGAGACCGTCGAGGCCCTCTACCGGGACATCCGGGCCTTGCGCATCTACGAAGGCGCGACGGAAGTCCAGAAACTCATCATTGCCCGGGACCTGTTGCGGTGAGGACCTGACGATGGATTACACGGCCCATGTGGACACCTTCGCCCGGGACCGCTTGCCGCCCCGCGACCAATGGCCGGAGTTCCTCTTCGACCTGCCCGAGCTGCATTATCCCGACCGCATGAACTGCGCCACGGAACTCCTGGACAGGGCCGTCACCGAGCGTGGATGGGGCGAGCGGATGGCGATCCTGAGCCCGCGCGGCGACCAGACCTACCGGCAATTCCTGGAAACGGCCAACCGGATTGCCCGGGTGCTCGTGGAGGACATGGGGCTCTTGGCCGGCAACCGGGTCCTGCTGCGGGGTTGCAACAGCCCCATGATGGCCGCCTGCTGGTTCGCCGTTCAGAAGGCGGGCGCCATTGCGGTGGCGACGATGCCCCTGCTGCGCGCCAGGGAGCTAAAGGACGTGATCACCAAGGCGGAAGTCTCCCACGCCCTGTGCGAACACGAACTTCTCGGTGAACTGGATCTGGCGCGGCCGGCTTGCCCGAGCCTGCGCCAGGTGGCGTGCTGGTACGGCGGCGACCTGGAGGGACGCATGGCCGCGAAGCCGGCGGATTTCGCCAATGCCGACACCGCCCGCGACGACGTGTCGCTGATAGCCTTCACCTCCGGCACGACCGGGAAGCCGAAAGGCACGATGCACTTCCATCGGGACGTCATGGCCATCTGCGACTGCTTTCCGCGTTCGACGCTGAAGTCCGCCGCCGACGACCGTTTCTGCGGTACGCCGCCGCTGGCCTTCACCTTTGGTCTCGGAGGCCTGCTGCTTTTCCCGTTGCGTGTCGGTGCCGCGGCGCTGCTGATCGAACGCCTGACCCCCGAAACCCTGCTCCAGGCCATCCAGGATCAACGGGCCACGGTCTGCTTCACCGCGCCGACTTTCTACCGGATGATGGCCGGGCTGGCCGGCGATTTCGACCTGTCCAGCCTGGTCAAATGCGTGTCGGCCGGCGAGGCCCTGCCCGTGGCCACCCGGGACGCCTGGCGAGAGGCCACCGGCATCCGCATCATCGACGGCATCGGCGCCACCGAGTTGCTGCACATCTTCATATCGGCGGCCGGTGACGATATCCGGCCGGGCGCGACCGGAAAACCCATCCCCGGCTACGCGGCCGCCGTCTTCGATGACGCGGGACATCCGTTGCCACCCGGTCGGGTCGGCCGGCTGGGCGTCAAGGGCCCCACGGGCTGCCGTTATCTGGACGACCCGCGCCAGGCGGCCTATGTCCAGGACGGCTGGAATTTCACCGGTGATTCCTACCTGGTCGATGCCGACGGCTACTTCCACTACCAGGCGCGCACCGACGACATGATCGTCTCGGCCGGCTACAACATCGGGGGCCCCGAAGTGGAGGACGTGCTGTTGCAGCACCCGGCCGTCGCCGAGTGCGGGGTCGTCGGCATCGGGGACCCGGACCGGGGCCAGGTGGTGAAGGCCTTCGTCGTGCTGCGTCCCGGACACAAGGGCGATGCCGCCATGGTGGCGGCGCTGCAGGAGCACGTCAAGCAGACCATCGCTCCCTACAAGTACCCCCGGCTGGTGGAATTCCGGGATTCCCTGCCCCGGACCGAAACCGGGAAACTGCAACGCTTCCGGCTTCGGGAGCAGGCGAAAGGACAATAACATGGAAATCCTGCAACCCGAGGGCTGGCCCCGACCGCGCGGTTTCGCCAATGGCATCAAGGCCCGCGGCGCCCTCATCTTCACCGGCGGCCAGATCGGATGGGACAGCCAATGCCGCTTCCAATCCCTGGACCTTGCCGGCCAGGTGCGGCAGACCCTGGCCAACGTCGTGGCGGTGGTGAAGGCCGGCGGGGGAGCGCCGGAGCACATCGTCCGCATGACCTGGTACGTGACCGACAAGAAGGAGTACCTGGCGCGAGCCAAGGAGATCGGGGCGGCGTACCGGGAGGTCATGGGACGCCACTACCCGGCCATGGCCGTGGTGCAGGTCTCCGCTCTGGTGGAGGAAGCGGCCCGCGTGGAGATCGAGGCCACGGCCGTCCTGCCTGACTGACGCAACCGCTGTCGGAGCGGCCGGCGCATTGCAACCAACCTGAAAACCTCGCCGCAGAGGCACGGAGATGCGGAGAAATGCGGAACATCGAGGACATCCGTGTCGCGTTCGCGCCACCCATCGGGTGAGTGCTGCAACCCCGACGAGCGCTTGATCTCCCTCCGTGGTCTCCGTGCCTGTGGTTGAACCGCCTTTTTCCCCAACTAAAGCTTTTCCCGCGGAGTGCCGTAAACTCGATTTGATGTCTCGTCCCCGGCCCATGATTTCCCGCCCCATCCTCCTCCTCGTCGTTGCCGCGCTGTCGGCCGCCTGCGAGCAGCTGGGCATCGACGACCCGGTCAAGCTGGCCGCCGCCAAGGAGGCGGAAGCCCGGGCCGTGGGCAGCGCCTGCCGCCATTCCGGACGCAACCTCGAAGACTGCTACGACACGAATCCCAAGGCCTCCAAGGCGGCCATCTTCGCCGGGTGGCGGGAAATGGACGCCTACATGCGGGAGAACAAGATCGAGGTGGTGTCGCCCGAGGGCAAGGCGGGGAATGCGGAACCGCGCAAGGATGCCGCCGCCGAAGAGGACAAGCCTGCCGGAAAGGAAGCCCCCCCGGCCAAGGAAAACGCGCCGGCGCCGCCCCCTGCCAAGAAGGGGGCTTCGGCGAAGGCGACGGCGGGTTCAGGGCGCGGGATTCGTGTAACGCAGGTGGATTGCCTCGATCTCCCGCAGCAGTTCGGCTGACGGCGTCACCGCCACCGACGCCAGGTTCTCCGTCAGTTGTCCGAGGCTCGTCGCCCCGACGATGGTGGTGGCGACGAACCAGCGACTGCGCACGAAAGCCAGGGCCATTTGCGTGGGGCTGTGGCCGTGGCGGCGGGCCAGGTCGCAGTAAGCGCGCGCCGCCGGCACCACGTTCTCCTTCGTGTAACGCTGGCCGAAGTTCTCGAACAGGTTGATCCGCCCCTGCCCCGGCGGATCGCTGAAATACTTCCCGGTGAGGTAGCCGAAGGCGAGCGGCGAGTAGGCAAGCAAACCGATGCGTTCGCGGTGACCGATCTCCGCGAGGCCCGCTTCCCAGGTTCGGTTGAGCAGGCTGTAGGCATTCTGCACGGCGACGATGCGGGGCAGGTCGAGATCCTCGGCCAGGCGCATGAATTGCATGACGCCCCAGGGCGTCTCGTTCGACAACCCCACGTGACGGATCTTTCCTTCCCCGACCAGTTCGGCCAAGGCTTCCAGAGTGTCGCGGATCGGCGTGCTCGGCCGTTCGCGGGCAGGATCGAACTGGTAGCCGCCGAACAGCGGCGTGTTGCGGTCCGGCCAATGGAGCTGGTAGAGGTCCACATAATCGGTTTGAAGACGGCGCAGGGAGGCCTCCAGCGCCGAGCGCAGGTTCGCCCGGTCCAGGCCCGGGTCCCCGTTCCTGACCCACTTCATCGTGCGACCCGGGCCGCAGACCTTGGTCGCCAGTACCACCCGGTCGCGGGGCTGGCGACGCAGCCAGGTGCCGATGTAGGTTTCCGACCGGCCATAGCTCTCGGCCGTCGCCGGGACCGAGTACATCTCGGCCGTATCGACGAAATTGACGCCGGCCGCGAAGGCGGCATCGAGTTGGGCATGGGCGTCGGCTTCCGTGTTCTGGGTGCCCCAGGTCATGGTGCCGAGACAGATTTCGGAGACTTGGGGCCCGCCGTCGCCGAGGGTGTTGAATCGCATGGCGGCTCCTTGGGGTGCGGCCTCGCTCGGCACGGCTCCGGCAAGGCTCGCGAGGAGCGTATTCTATGCGTCCGCCGCCCTGGCCCGAGAGATCCCCGATGCAATCAACCGTCCCCGCCGGGGCCCCCGCCATCCTTCTATATTGCCGTCCCGGCTTCGAGGGCGAGTGCGCGCGCGAGATCTCCGGGTTCGCCGCGGAACTGGGCATCTGGGGGCACGTGCGCGCCAAGCCCGACGGCGGTTACCTGAGCTTCCATCCCCACGAGGAGGCAGGCGCCCTGTTGCTGCGTTCGAAACTTCGCTTCGGCGACCTGGTCTTCCCCCGGCAGGTCGTCCACCGGGCATTCCGGATCGACAGCCTGCCCGTCACCGACCGCGCCACGCCCGTGGCGGACGCCGCCGCGGTGCTCGGCGAGAACTTCTCGGACGTCTGGATCGAAACCGCGGATACCAACGAAGCGAAGGAGTTGTCGTCCTTTTGCCGGCGTTTCGCAGGTCCTCTCAACAGTGCATTGCGGGACCGCGAGCTGCTCGCCGACGACCCGCGCCTGCCGCGCCTGCATGTCCTTTTCCTGGGTTCGGGGGCGGCCTGGATCGGGCTCACCAATGCGGGCAATTCCGCCCCCTGGCCCATGGGCATCCCGCGCCTCAAGATGCCCCGGGGCGCACCCTCCAGATCCACCCTGAAACTGGCCGAGGCGTTTCTCGTCTTCCTCACCGCCGAGGCCCAGGCCGAATGGCTGCGGGAGGGACTGACGGCCGTGGACCTGGGCGCCGCCCCCGGCGGCTGGACCTGGCAGCTCGTCCACCGGGGTCTGCACGTGACGGCGGTCGACAACGGAGCCCTGGACCCGGCGCTGCTGGCCGATGACCGGGTCGAGCACCTGCGCGCCGACGGCCTGACCTGGCGCCCCAGGCGGCCCGCGGACTGGCTGGTCTGCGACATGGTGGAGAAGCCCTCGCGGATCGCCCGGCTGGTGGGCGACTGGGTGGCTGAAGGCCATTGCCGGCGCGCCGTCTTCAACCTGAAACTGCCCATGAAACGGCGCTACGATGAGGTGCTGGACTGCCGGCAGGCGATCGCCGATCGCCTCGATGCCAGCGGAATCAAGTACCGGCTGCGAATGCGCCAGCTCTACCACGACCGGGAGGAGGTGACCGGCTACCTGGAAACCCGGTGACCGACGCAACCGGACGAGCCGGACGACGGGAAGCCCTTGATTACAGTAAAATCGCCGCTTCGGCGTCCCACCGGTTGGCGCCGTTCCCGGCGGGCCATATCCTCGGCCAGTCCTATTCAATACATTGGCATCGCCGCCTGAACCGGTACCCCGTGTGGGGCAGGCCGATTCAGGAGATCCGTTTGAAATTCGAAGACCTCGGGCTGCTGCCCGAACTGCTGCGGGCCGTCCACGAGACCGGCTACACCGAACCCACCCCCATCCAGGCCCAGGCGATTCCGATCATTCAGTCCGGCAAGGACGTCATGGGTGGGGCCCAGACCGGCACGGGCAAGACCGCCGGCTTCACCCTTCCCCTTTTGCAGCGCCTGGCGCGCCATGCCAGCACTTCACCGTCCCCCGCCCGGCATCCGGTGCGGGCCCTGATCCTGACACCGACGCGTGAATTGGCCATGCAGGTCTTCGACAGCGTGAAGACCTATGGCAAATATGTTCCCCTGCGCGCCACGTGCATCTATGGCGGCGTGGACATGAAGCCCCAGATCGCCGAGATGAAGGAAGGCCGGGAAATCGTCGTCGCCACCCCCGGGCGCCTACTCGACCACGTGCAACAGAAGACGGTCAATTTCGGGGCCGTCGAAGTGCTCGTCCTGGACGAGGCCGACCGCATGCTGGACATGGGCTTCATCCCGGACATCAAACGCATCCTGGCCCTGTTGCCCAAGGAACGGCAGAGCCTGCTCTTCTCGGCCACCTTCTCCGACGAGATCAAGAAGCTGGCGGACGCGATGCTGAAAAGCCCGCAGCTCATCGAGGTGGCTCGCCGCAATACCGTCTCCGAGACCATCACCCACCGGGTGCACATGGTCCCCGCCGACCAGAAGCGTTACCTGCTCCTGCACCTGCTGCGGGAGGCGGAGCTCAAGCAGGTGCTGGTCTTCGTGGGCACCAAGTTCGGCACCAGCCGGCTGGCCACCTGGCTCACCCGCCAGGGGGTCAATGCCGCCGCCATCCACGGGGACAAGAGCCAGGCCCAGCGCACCGAAGCCCTGGAAGCTTTCAAGGCCGGCACGGTGCAGGTGCTGGTCGCCACCGACGTGGCGGCCCGGGGCCTGGACATCGACGACCTGCCGCACGTGATCAATTACGAATTGCCCCACGTGGCCGAGGACTATATCCACCGTATCGGCCGCACGGGCCGCGCCGGCAAGCGCGGAGACGCCACGTCCCTGGTCAGCGGCGAGGAGAAGCTGCGTCTGGCAGAGATCGAGAAGCTGATCAAATTCAAGATCGAGCAGGTGCCGGTGCCCGGCTTCCAATCCGGCGGCTTCGAGGACCTCCGGGAGCGGGGCGGGCATGGCCACAAGCACCGGGAGCGGGAACGTCACGGGCCCAAGACGACGGTGCAACTGCCCCC
>DAOLKI010000078.1:0-9083 GCA_035331665.1 Rhodocyclaceae bacterium | reverse complement strand
CCTTCGTGGCAGCGGCGGCCCGCGCGGCCGCCGACGACCCGTTGCGCGCGTCGCTCCGCGGCGCGGCACCTGCGGCGGTCGCGGAACTGGACTGGGAACGCATCCACGACCGCTTCTCGGCCGTACTCGCGGAAATCGTGGACCGGCGCAGCCAAGATCGCCAGGCACGGGGCGTGTTCCTCGTGGCGCCCGATTGAGCGGGCCGCGCCAACGCCGGCCATCGGTCAGCGGCGGGCCAGGCGCGCCCGCAACAGCGCGAGGAATTCGACGAGGCCCCAGAGCAGCGCGAGGGCAATCGAGGCGTTGGCGACGGCATTCGGGATACGCGGCATGGTCGATGGGCCACCGGACGGCGCGGACAGGAGACGGCATCACGATAGGCCGGAAAAATGAAGCCACGATGACGATCGCGTCTCACCTGAAACGTCCGCGCCGCCGGATCTCCTTGCCTCCCTTCCGCCCGATCCGCCCATGAACGAAAACACTCCGGCCCGCGTGGCCCATTGCGGTCATTGCCGCCATTTCCGCGAACACGCGCCGGGCACCGGCGCCTGCCATCGGTTCCCGCCGGTCTTCGCCGGGGACGGCTCCCCGAACGAGCGCCACCGCTGGAAGCACCCCCTGGTGCCCGCCCACGGCGGGTGCGGCGAATTCCGGGCCTGGCCGGCCCCACCGGTCGCCGGGGACGACGCAGCCTGAGCCCGGGCATCGGCCGATGCGTCCCGATGATTCCTCCAGCATTCCCGAGCTCGTCGAACTGGCGTCCATCCTCGATGCGGCGGCCGGCCGCCTCGAATCCCGGGTCCTGTGTTCGGTCCGGGCCGGGGACCGGCGGTTTCCCGTCATCGCCGTGGCCGCCGGGAATCCCTCGCCGGAGGCTCCGGCCGCGGTCTTCGTCGGCGGCGTGCATGGTCTGGAGCGGATCGGCGCCGAAGTCGTGCTGGCGCACCTGCGCCACGTGGCCGAAAGACTCCGCTGGGACCGCAACCTGCATCGGACCCTCGAGTGCCTGCGCCTCGTCTTCCTGCCGGTCGTCAATCCCGGCGGCATATGGCGCGGTACCCGCGCCAACCCGAACGGGGTCGACCTGATGCGCAATGCTCCCGTGACGGCGACCGGCCGCATTCCGTTCCTGATCGGGGGCCAGTCGCTCGGCCCGGGCCTGCCCTGGTACCGGGGCGGCCGGGATGGCACGATGGAGGACGAATCCGCGGCCCTCTGCCGCCTGATCGAATCGGAAATCCTCGGAAGGCCGTTCAGCATCGCCATCGACTGCCACTCCGGCTTCGGCCTGCGCGACCGGATATGGTTTCCCTACGCCTGTACGCCGCTGCCGGTGGCGCACCTGGCGGAGATTCACGCCCTGGCGTCCATCTTCGAGCGCAGCCACGTGCATCATCCGTACGCGTTCGAGCCCCAGAGCCGCCAGTACCTGGCCCACGGCGACCTGTGGGACCATCTGTATCGCATGTCCATCACCCGCCCGGACGCCATATTTCTCCCCTTCACGCTGGAGATGGGATCCTGGCTCTGGGTGCGCAAGAACCCGCGCCAACTGTTCCACCGGCATGGGCTCTTCAATCCACTGGTCGAGCACCGCCAGCGGCGCGTCCTGCGCCGCCACCTCCCCCTCCTGGAGTTCATGACCCTCGCGGCGGCCAGCCACGAGTGCTGGCTCCCGCGCGGAGAACAGCGCACCCGCCACCGCGCGCTCGCCCTCGATCGCTGGTATCGGACCACGCCGTGAACGATTGGGTCTTCCTGCGCGGGCTGGCCCGGGAGAGCCGCCACTGGGGTGATTTTCCCGACGTGTTCGCGGCCCGGATGCCGGACGTGCGCGTCGTCGCGATCGACCTGCCGGGCAATGGAATGCACAACGATCGCCGCAGCCCCCTCGCCGTCGAAGCGGTGGCCGCCTGGTGTCGGGACGAAGCCCGGCGCCTCGGCGTGACGCTGCCCTGCCACGTGCTCGCCATGTCGCTGGGGGGAATGGTGGCCGTCTCCTGGGCCACGTCGCACCCGCAGGAGGTGGCGGGCGCGGTGCTGATCAACACCAGCCTGCGCCCCTTGAATCCGGTCTTCCAGCGGATGCGTCCCGGCGGTCTGCTCGCCTTGTTGCGCGCGGCCGCAGGCGGCATCGGCGGCACCGCGCGGGAGGCGCGGGTGCTGCGTCTGACGAGTGCCCGGGGCGATCCGGCGGGACCCCTGCCTCGCCAGTGGTCCGAATACGCCCGGGACCGCCCCGTGAAACCGGGAAACGCATTGCGCCAGCTGCTCGCCGCCGCGCGCTTCCGCGCCCCCGCGACGTCGCCGGCGGTTCCTCTGCTGGTGCTGGCCGGCGCGCGAGACGCCCTGGTGCATCCGGAATGTTCCCGCCGCCTGGCGGCCCGCTGGAACTGCGCCTTCGCGGAGCACCCGCAGGCGGGACACGACCTGGCGCTGGACGACGGCGCCTGGGTCGCCGATCAGGTCGCCCGGTGGATCGCGGGCCAACGCCGCCGAGGCACCGCGGGCCGTCACCCCTGAGGCACCGCGGGCCGTCGCCCCTGAGGCACCGCGGGCCGTCGCCCGCACGCGCCGGATGCCGAGGCTCAGCCCAGTTTTCCCTTGGCGATCAACCGGTCGATCTGGGCGTCTGCCGCCAGCCACGCGTCCACATGACGCGTGGTGCCGCCGCGTCGCGCCACGGCGCCGGACCCGCGTTCCGTCGTGGAATCGCGCCGGCCCGCGTTTCCATCGGGGCCCGGCCCCGTCATGCCGTGGATTCGACCCGCTCCCCCGACTTGCCGCTTGCCCCCCGGCCCCTCGGGGTCCATGACGTCGCGCCGCCTCATGCCGGCACCCCGTCGTTCCGGATGCCGTTGCCATGCGCCGCGGATCCAGGCCGCCGGCCCGGATCGCCGGCGCGCGGCCCCTCCGGGGGCACTCCGGGCCGGCGCGCACGCTGCTCCTCGGCGAGGAATTCGCGCTCCGCGACCGGCCACGCGGCCCGCACGGTCGGATCGGGCCGCCCGGAATGTGTCGTGATGGAAATCGGAACGCCGGACTGGGTCATTTGCGGACCTGCGGGTGGATGGGACAGACCCTAGCGCGCGGACATTGCGGGCGCATGACACCGCCGCGCGCCGCGGACTGGCGACGCGAGGACTGCAATCCATCTGCAACGCACCGGCAATGGGGCCTTAACGGTGGCCTTCCAGAATGCCGCCCGTCCATCGAGAAAAGGAGAACGGCATGCTGCACACCGCGACGAACGCGATCGGCGAGGAACGCCACCATCATTACCGGGTCGGCCTCGCCCGCGGGCCCGAGGAGATTCTCGAGGCCCAGAGGCTGCGGTACCGGGTGTTCGCGGAGGAAATGGGTGCCCGGCTGCCTTCCCGTGCCCTGGGTATCGACCTGGATCTCTACGATGCCCATTGCGACCACCTGGTGGCCTACGACGACGCTGCGGACCGCGTGGTCGGCACCTACCGCATCCTGCCGCCCCACGCGGCAAAGCGGGTCGGCGGCTACTACACGGAATCGGAGTTCGACATCTCGCGCCTGCGCCACCTGCGGCCCGACCTGGTGGAGGTCGGCCGGTCGTGCATCGACCCGGAATACCGCAACGGCGCGGTGATCGCGCTGCTCTGGTCCAAACTTGCGGAATACATGGCCCGCGGCGGCTACGGCCACCTGATGGGCTGTGCATCCATCGGGATGGGAGACGGCGGGCACAATGCGGCCAACATCTTCGTGCAGGCCATCGATGGCCACATGGGACCGCCGGAATACCGGGTATTCCCGCGCCACCGCCTGCCCTTCGAGCGCCTGGTGACCGGACACAAGGCGGAAGTTCCGGCCCTGGTCAAGGGTTACCTGCGCGCCGGCGCCTACGTGTGCGGCGAACCCGCCTGGGATCCCGACTTCAACACCGCCGATCTGATGCTGATGCTGCCGATGAATCGCATCAGCCGCCGCTACGTGCGCCATTTCGTGGACCGGCTGCCGCACGGGGCGGCGTGAGACGATCGGCGCCGCGCCATCCGGCCCGCGGCGCCGGGGCGGCCCGTCGGCAGTCCGGGAGCCGACGCGTGCCCTTTGCGCCGGGCGAAGGTAAGATGGGCGGGCCGCTACCCGTCTTCCGCCCCATGTCCGCCGCGGACCCTTCCCACCTCCCGTCTGCCGTGCGTCCCGCGTGGACCACGAA
Organism: Rhodocyclaceae bacterium; assembly: GCA_035331665.1. Classification (GTDB taxonomy): domain Bacteria; phylum Pseudomonadota; class Gammaproteobacteria; order Burkholderiales; family Rhodocyclaceae; genus JAEUNJ01. Next base: position 4,891 of record DAOLKI010000078.1, on the reverse strand, counting down.
GGACGGCCATGCCGTCCGCATCCGCGCGCTGCAGCCCGGCGACGCGGGGCCGTTCGGCGAATTCCTGCGCAGCCTTTCGTTCGGAACCCGCTATTTCCGCTTCGGCCGGGGCGATTTCGACCTCACCGACGCGCAATTGCGGGACGTCTGCGATCCGGACCCCGGGGTGCGCCGTTACGTCGTGACCTGTGACGGAGTCGGGGGCGAATCCCACATCGCGGCGGGCAGCATCTATCTCGTCCCGGAGGACTCGGCCTGCGAGCTGGCCATCCTCGTATCCGACGCCTGGCAGGGCACGCGCGTCGCCCATCGGCTGCTTGGCCATCTGATCCGTACCGCCCGGGATTGCGGGTGCCGGGAGATGCGCGCCCAGGTGCTCGGAACGAACAGGCGCATGCTCGGGTTCGCCCGGCGGAACGGCTTCCGGCCCGCGACGACCGACGCAGCATCGCCGATCGTGGATCTGCGACTCGCCATCGGACCGCCGGATTTCGCCGCCCTGCGGGAGGAATGACCGGCACCGCAGGCGGAAGGGACAGGAAATGCGCGGCGACATGCGCCGCGCGGCCGCCCGGGTCAATCGGCGGGCAGGTTCCGACGGCGCCGGACGACGGTCCCGAGGACGCCCAGTCCGGCCAGGGCCATCGCGTAGGTCTCGGGTTCCGGCACGGGAGCCGCGAACAGGTAGAGCTGTCCGCCCTCGACCAGTTCGCCGCCCAGGGCGTAATGGGCCTGGGTGACCCCGAGGTAGTAGCGGTAGTGGGCCGTGTCGTACCCGCCGACGCCGTCCAGCATGCCCGTCACCTCGACCACGCCGGAGTTCTCCTCGTCGTTGTTGAAGGGCGCCGTCGCCGGCGTGACGGCAGTTCCGTCCCGTCTGCCGAAACGCGCCACGTCCGATTCCAACAGCATCGTGAGCCGCCCCGTTGCCGGATCGTAGCGCCAGGTCTTGGCATTGTGGGGATTGCCGCCCGGATCCTCCTGGATGATGACGGTGCCGTCGCCGGCCACCGTGAGGTTGTCCAGCATCTGCGTGGGCCCGGTGCCGTCCAGTTCCTGCTTCACCGTCCCGCCTGCCTCGGGATTCGCGATGTCGTCGAAGGTCAGCGAATACAGCCGGCTGCGTCCGACCTGGGTGCCGCCGCTGCCGTCCTTGACGGAATCGAAGCGGTCCGTGGTGACGAAGTAGAACTTGCTCGGATTCTTCGCATCCCAGGCGCCATCCTCGGGACGCAGGAAGCTCGTGCCCTGGCCGGCATCGGTGGTCAGGCTGAACTTCGTGCCCGTGGCAATTCCGGTGGTGCGCCCTTCCTTGGCGCCGGCCGCCCCGGCGACGGATACGTAGAACCGGGTGCCGTCGGTCAGGCCGGCCCGCTCCATCTCGTTGCCCGAGTCGCGCTTCATGCCCACGTACAGGGACAGCTGTCCCTTGCCCGGGGCGGAATCCGGATGCGTGTCGTCCAGGCCGACGACGACGGTCCTGTTCTGCTCGTAGGGATTGGGGACCACGTTTTCCCACGAGGCCCTGCCGAGCTTGAAGAATTCGTAAGAGGTTCCGGCGTTGGCGCCCGTCGCCACGTGGGCGAAGGCGCGCCCCGTCGGGCCGTTTTCCTCGCCGTTCATGAACAGGCGCGCCGTCGTGCCCAGACCGGTCTTGCTGTTGTAGAAGGCCGTCGGCGCCGCCAGGTCGGCGGAACACAGGCGCGCGAAGGAGGCCGCCGAGGCGGCATACGCGGACCCCGTCCACAGGTTGACCTGCTGGATCAGGTCGCGCCCGCCGAGCACGGCGAGGTCGGACTTGCGCAGGGTCCATTCCGACACGAAGGCGCCGGCGGAGCCGTGGGCGCGGGCGATGCCGGCGCCGGCGCCCAGTTCGTGGTTCATCAGGACGACCATCGAGCCGTCGCCCTTGTCGTAGACGCCGAGCCCGTCGGGAATGCCGACCATGCGATATGGGCTCCCGTCCGGCTTGGCATTGACCGAGTCGCCGACCGTCAGGATGGCGGTGACCGATACCCCGGGCGCGACGGGCGTCACATAGGGCGAGGCGGAACTGGAGGGGCCGGTACCGGCGATGGCGCCGCCCGTCACGGCGGCCGCCACGGCGGCGGCCAAGGTCCTGGTTTTCGACATCGGAGTTTCTCCCGTGTTGGTTTGCGAATGCGACGGGGCCCCGATTCGCGGGGCCCGGGCAAACCATAGAGGGACTTTGTTACGGCCGTTCTGCAGCCAGATTGCAGGACGTCGCCGTCCGCGCGGGACGCCCTCCGACCCGGGGTTGTCCGGGACTCAGAACCGCGGCCGGACGAGCCACCTGCGGACGGCGGCGTAGAGGGCCGGCGGGTCCACGGGCTTGGCGACGAAATCGTCCATACCTGCCTCCAGGCATCTGGCCCGGTCCTCCGTGAAGGCATTGGCGGTCATGGCGACGATGGGCATGCGCCCCCGATTCGGAAGGGACCGGATGCGGCGGGTGGTTTCGAAACCGTCCATGCGGGGCATCTGCAGGTCCATCAGGACCAGGTCGAATCGTCCGACCGCCGCCATCGCCAGGGCCTCGACGCCATCGGCCGCACTGACCACCTCCAGGCCCACGGACTGCAGCAACTCGGTTGCCACCTCGGCGTTGATCGGTTCGTCCTCCACGAGGAGCACGCGGCGGCCGGCACCCTCCCGGCGCAATGCCGCCTCGACGGATTCCTCCTCGGCCTCGCCCGGGACCATCCCGGGCGGCCCGCGCCGCAGCCGGGCGGTGAACCAGAAGGTGCTGCCACCGCCGGGGTTGGGGGCGGCACCCGCATCGCCGCCCATCAGGCGGGCCAGCCGGCGGGTGATCGCCAGCCCCAGGCCGGTGCCCCCATACCGCCGGGAGACCGAGTTGTCCGCCTGCTCGAAGGCCTCGAACAGGCGTTCCGCGTCTTCCCGCGCAAAGCCGACGCCGGTGTCCCGCACTTCGAAGCGTATGAGAACGTATTCCACGCCGTCCTCGACGACCTCGGCCGCCAGGGTGACCGATCCCCGCTCGGTAAACTTGATCGCGTTGTTCGCGTAGTTGAGCAGTGCCTGGTTCAGCCGCACCGGATCGCCCAACAGGTTGGCCGGCAGCGACCGGGCGTCGACGAAGAGTTGCAGTCCCTTCTGCCGCGCCGGTTCGGACAGCAGGGAAGCCGCCTGGGCCAGCATTCCGCCGATGGTCACCTCGCGCACCTCCAGGGAGAGCTTCTCCGCCTCGATCTTGGACAGGTCCAGCACGGAACTGACGATATCCAGCAGATGCTGGCTGGCGCGTTCCGCCTTTTGCAGGCGTTCCGCATTCTTGCCGGAGATGCCGTCCCGCAGCACCAGGTGGACCATGCCGAGAATCGCGTTGAGGGGCGTGCGGATCTCGTGGCTCATGTTGGCCAGGAATTCGCTCTTCATCCGGGCGGCCCGTTCGGCATGCTCCTTGGCACGGACCAGGCTCTGCTGAAGGGCGAGTTCGTCGCTCAGATCCCGCGTCAGGAGGGCCCAGCCGCCCGCGTCGTCGCCATCCGCGAGGGCAACGGCAGTCACCTCCAGCGGAAATACGCTGCCGTCCGGGCGGTGCCCATCGGTCCGCCGACGCCCCGTCGATTTGGGCTCCGTCCCCCGCCAGCCCGGAATGTAGCGGCCGACATCGCGGTCGAGGGTCGCCTCGCGCCCGGCGCCGAACATGCTTTTTGCATTGTCGTCCATCGACAGGATGCGTCCGGCCGCGTCGATCCGTGTGACGCCCAGGGCGGTCGCGTCGAGCAGCAGGCGGTTCTGTTCCGTGGCCCGCCGCCGTGCCAGCAGGCCCCGCATCCGGGCCTTCAGTTCGAGGGGAATGATGGGCTTGGAGATGTAGTCGTCGATGCCCAGGTGAAACAATTCGATGCGCCGGGCGGGCGTGTCGAAGGCCGTGGCCGCCAGGATGGGAATGCGCCCGGTTTCGCCCGGCTGGCGGCGGATGCGGTTGATGAAGCGCGAACCGGACATATGCCCCCCGAGGACCACGTCGCAGAGGGCCAGGTCGTAGGAGACTTCCGCAAGGGCCTGCCAGGCCTCGTCCGCGGTGGCGAAGGCGTCCACCCGCATGCCCCATTCCTCCATCTGCGCGGTGAGCGCCTGCCTTTGGTCCGCCGCGTCCTCGACGTAGATGACCCGACAGGGAAGCGCCCGATGGATGCCCAGGAAGCGGCGCATGAAGGTCACCAGTTCGCCCACGTCCTGCCGACGGAAAATCTCGGTGACCCCGGCCGCCGCCGCACGATTGGCCATCGATTCCGAGGGATTCCCGGTCAGCACCACGATGGGCTCGAAAGCTGCCGCACCGGATTCGCGCAGCCGGCGGGCGAGGTCGATGCCGTCCCCGTCGTCGAGGTTCCCCGCGACGACGAAGAACTCGAACCTCGTGCTCGCGGCCCGGACCAGGGCTGCTTCGCCGTCGGTCACATGCGTCAGCCGCCCCTCGGGGAATTCGCGCAGGCCGTCGGCTAGGATGTCCCGATAAAGGGTGGAGCCGTCGACGATGAGGATATCCACTCGCGTTTCGTTCCTGGATGCCTTGGGCCGCAACCGGCCGGCGGGTACGGTAACCGCCGCCGGCGGAGGTGGTCCGGAGCCGCCGGGTTCGCGCCCCGGCGACAGGTCCTCGCGGACCGCCCTGCCGCCCGAATGATATCCGGGAAAGGGGCAGGAAGTGCGCGGCATGTGCGATTGGCGTATGCCGTGGGTGGCATGCCGAAAGGGTCGGCGTACGCTGACCGCGCCCCGCGGCCGCGGCGAAGGACGCGCCGGGCGGCCCTTGCGGGCCGCCCGGCGGGAGGTGCCGCCCCGCCAGGGGACGGTGCCCGGGAATCAGCCGAGGCGGATCGGCACGTAGATCCGGCGG
>DAOLKI010000077.1:0-9103 GCA_035331665.1 Rhodocyclaceae bacterium | reverse complement strand
AGGCAGATGACTTGCCGGCAGCCGCGCCTTCCCAGGGACGGCGACCCGCGTTGTACCGGGTCCCGGCCGATGGCGCCGCCGCTTTTCCGGGATAATGCCGCCGGAAGTCCGTTTCCAGCGGTCCGGCCGGACCGTACCGCCACGCCACCCCAAGCCGTCCCGCCGAGCCGCCGATGAACTCGCCAAACCAATCCGGGCGCGCCCTGTTGCGCGTCGCCGTCGTCCTCGTGGTCCTGGCCGCCCTGGTCGGCGGCTTTCTGTGGCTCACGCGGCCGAAACCCGTCCCGGTCGTCCTTGCCACCGTCGGCGAAGGGCGGGTCGAGACCACGGTGGCCAACACCCGGGCGGGATCCGTCGCCGCGTGCCGGCGGGCCAAGGTGGCGCCCAATTCGGGTGGCCGGATCGCGAGGCTTCCCGTGAAGAAGGGCGACCGGGTCCCCGTGGGCGCCCTGCTGCTGGAACTCTGGAACGACGACCTCGCCGCCCGGGAGCGGGTCTCCCGCGAACAGTTGGGCACGGCCAGGGCGCGCGTCGCCGAGGCCTGCCAGATCGCGCGGGCGGCGACCAGCGAAGCCCGGCAGGCGCGGCAGTTGCGCGACAAGGGCTTCGTCTCCGAGGAAAAGGTGGTGCGGGCCGAAGCCGAGGCCGCCTCGCGCCAGGCCACCTGCGATTCGGCCGGTGCCCAGGTGAAGGAGGCGGAAGCGCGCCTCACGGCCTCCCGCGCCGACACGGAGCGCACCGTGCTGCGCGCCCCTTTCGCCGGCATCGTGGCGGAGATCAACGGTGAGCTCGGCGAATACCTGACGCCCTCGCCGCCGGGCATCCCCACCCTGCCCGCCATCGACCTGATCGACGACTCCTGCCTGTACGTGACGGCCCCGATCGACGAGGTGGACGCCGCCCAGCTGAAGGTCGGCATGCCGGGACGGATCACGCTGGACGCCTACCGGGGCCGGCATTTCGCCGGCCACGTGCGGCGCATCGCGCCCTACGTCCTGGCCCTGGAGAAGCAGGCGCGCACCGTCGAGGTGGAGGTGGAGTTCGAGAACCCGGGCGAGGCGAAACACCTGCTGGTCGGCTACAGCGCCGACATCGAGGTGGTCCTGGAAACCCGGGAGAAGGTGCTGCGCATTCCGACCGCCGCGCTGATGCCGGGCAACCGGGCCCTGGTGCTGGGCGCCGACGGGCACCTCGAGGAACGGAAGATCGAGGCCGGCCTCGCCAACTGGGAATTCACGGAGGTGAAGGCCGGCCTGCGGGCAGGCGACCGGGTGGTCACCTCCCTGGACCGGGAGGGCCTCAAGGCCGGCGCCCACGCCGTCGAGGAAGCGGCAAAGCCGGCCAACGGCGGGAAATAGGCGCCTCATTCAACGCAAAGGCGCGCAGGCGCAAAGCTCGCAAAGGAAGCCCATGGGAATCGCGGCGCGAAGCCCGCTCGGAATACGCAAGGGGCGCGACCGGGAGTCGGGCCGCCCGCCCGCTCGTGCCCATGGGCCGGGGTCGGCGCGATGATCCGTCTGACCGGCATCGAGCGGGTATTCACCGTCGGCGACGAACAGGTGCGCGCCCTGCGCGGCGTGAATCTCGACATAGGGCCGGGAGAATACCTTTCCATCATGGGTCCCTCCGGCTCCGGGAAGTCGTCGCTGCTCAACGTGCTGGGGCTCCTCGACCGGCCCAACGCAGGTCACTACGAACTGGAGGGGCGCGACGTGACGGGGCTTTCGGACGACGAACTGGCCCGGGTGCGGCGCGAAAAGATCGGCTTCGTCTTCCAGTTCTTCCACCTGGTGCCGCGCCTGACGGCGGAACAGAACATCGAACTGCCGATGGTGCTCGCCGGCATCGAGCCGGCCGAGCGCCGCCGGCGCCTGGACCGGCTGCTCGCCGAATACGGGCTGGAATCGCGCGCCCGCCACCGGCCCGACCAGCTCTCCGGCGGCCAGTGCCAGCGGGTCGCCATCGCCCGGGCCATGTCCATGAATCCCAGCGTCATCCTGGCCGACGAGCCCACCGGCAATCTGGACCGCAACACCGGCCAGGAGGTCATTGCGCTGCTGGAGGCCTTGCACGCGGGCGGCGGCACCCTGGTGATGGTGACCCACGACGGGGAGATCGGCGGGCGCGCCAAACGCCGCATCCGCATCGTCGACGGGCGCATCGTCGGGGACGAGCATTGATCCGAATCGGCAAGGTGGCCCCGCCATGCGCTTTGCGGACCTGATCGATTTCGCCTGGCAGGTGGTACGCGGCAGCCGTTCGCGCACATTCCTGATCCTGCTCGCCATGAGCATCGGCGTCGCGGCGGTGGTGGTGGTCAGTTCCCTGGGCGAAGGTGCCCGGCGTTACGTGCTGAACCAGTTCGGATCCCTGGGCACCAACCTGATCATCATGCTGCCGGGGCGATCGGAGACCGGCGGCATCAACCCCGGCGTGGTGGTCGCCAAGACGCCGCGCAGCCTGACCCTGGACGACGCGCTGGCCCTGACGCGCAGCCACGCGGTGCGCCGCGTGGCCCCGCTGATCGTCGGGGCCGGCGACCTGCGCTGGGGGTCGAAGAGCCGGGAGACGCCCGTCCTCGGTTCGACGGCGGGGATGCTGGAAATCCGCCACATGGAAATCGCCCAGGGCCATTTCCTGCCCGACGGGGACCCGCACCACGCCCAGCCGGTCTGCGTGATCGGTGCCAAGCTGCGCCGGGAGCTTTTCGGGGCGCAGCAGCCGCTGGGCGAGTGGGTGCGCATCGGCGACCGGCGCTTTCGCGTCGTCGGCGTGCTGGCGACCCAGGGCGAATCCCTGGGCTTCAACACGGACGAGATCATCATCGTCCCGGTCGCCTCCGCCCAGTCCCTGTTCAACACCGACGCCCTGTTCCGGGTGCTCGTGGAGGCGAAGAGCCGCGAACAGGTCGCCCAGGCGAAATCCGACGTGGAGGAGATCGTCCGCACGCGGCACGAGGGGGAGCGCGACGTGACGGTGATCACCCAGGACGCCGTGCTGGCCACGTTCGACCGGATCCTGCGCGCCCTGACCCTGGCGGTCGGCGGGATCGCAGGCATCAGCCTGGGGGTCGCAGGCATCCTGATCATGAACGTGATGCTGATCTCGGTGACCCAGCGGCGGCGCGAGATCGGCCTGCTCAAGGCCCTCGGCGCAACGGGCGCCCAGGTGCGCGCCGTCTTCTTCACCGAGGCGGTGATGCTCGCCCTGGGCGGCGCCCTGGTCGGCCTCGCCTTCGGCAAGCTGGGCCAGTGGATGATCGGCCAGGTCTATCCGGACATCCCCTTCTCGCCACCCTGGTGGGCCCTGATCGCGGCGCCGCTGACCGCCGTGGCCACGTCCGTGCTGTTCTCGGTGTCTCCGGCCCGCCGCGCGGCGCAGCTGGACCCGGTGGCGGCCCTGTCGAGGCGGTAGCGATGCGCGCCAACGATTTCCTGCGCTTCACGCTGCTCTCCCTGGGCTCGCATCGGCTGCGCACCTTCCTGACCGCCCTGGGCATCGCGGTGGGCATCGCCGCCGTGATTCTGCTGACCAGCATCGGCGAGGGGCTGCACCGCTTCGTCATCGACGAATTCACGCAGTTCGGCACCAACCTGATCGGCATCGCGCCGGGCAGGACGACGACGCGGGGCGGCTCCATCGGTGCGATCAACACCGTACGGCCGCTGTCCATCGACGATGCCCTGGCCCTGCGCCGGGCGCCGCACGTGCTGGCCACCGACCCGCTGATCCAGGGCAACGGCGACGTGGAACACGGCGGACGCACCCGGCGCGTGACCCTCTACGGCGTCAGCCACGCCTTCGTCGAGACCCTGCGCATGACGGTCGCCGCCGGTGATTTCCTGCCCGACGAGGACCCGCGCACGGCCCGCGCGTTCGTCGTCCTCGGGGCCAAGGTGGCGCGCGAACTGTTCGGGGAAGCGCCGCCGCTCGGCGCGCGCATCCGCGTCGGCGGCGAGCGCTACCGGGTCATCGGCGTCATGGCGCCCAAGGGGCAGGTACTCGGCTTCGACCTGGACGACACCGTGTACATCCCCGTCGGGCGCGCCATGGAGATGTTCAACCGGGAAAGCCTGATGGAGATCCACGTCACCTACGAGCCGACGGCGCCCCTGGCCGAAGTGGAGGAAGGGCTGCGCCGCGTCCTCGTGGACAGGCACGGCCGCGAGGATTTCACGATCACTCCGCAACAGAAGATGCTCGAGGTCTTCGGCACCATCCTCGACGCGATCACCTTCGCGGTGGCCGCCATCGGCGGGATATCGCTGCTCGTGGGCGGCGTCGGCATCCTCACCATCCTGACCATCGCGGTGGCCGAACGCACCTCGGAAATCGGCCTGCTGCGGGCCGTCGGCGCGACCCGGCGCCGCATCCTGCTCCTCTTCCTCGGCGAGGCGGCCGTCCTGGCGGCCATGGGCGGCATCGCCGGCCTCGCCATGGGCTGGACCATTGCCCAGGCCCTGCGCGCGTTCGTGCCGGCCCTGCCCATCCATACCCCCTGGACCTATGCCGTGATCGCGGAGGTGTCTGCCGTCCTGGTCGGACTGCTCGCCGGCGTGCTGCCGGCGCGGCGGGCCGCGCTGCTCGATCCCCTGGAGGCCCTGCGCTCGGAATGAACGGGGCGAACGCAACCGCGCCCGACGGCGCAGGCGACGCAGGGAGATCACTCCCGGACAATGCGTTCTGCATCATTCGCGGGGGCACCGTCCCCGGCATGATGACCGCGGTCCAGGCGACCATCGCGGCGTGGACACCGCCACGAGAAACGCACGGCCCGAGGCTTCCTTTGCGTTCCTCTGCGCGTGTGCGCCTCTGCGGTGAGGTCTTGCTCGGTTGCGGGCTGCTGCCATCGCGGCGAGGACGGAGCCCCCGCCAGGACCAGCCCGTGACCCCCGGGGGTTGCCACATGACCGAACGCTCTTTTCCATGATTCCCGCATTGCGCAACCTGCCGTTGCTCGCCGCCTGCCAGGCGTTGCTGCTGATGAACGGCGTGACGCTGATCGCGGTGAACACGCTGGTCGGCCTGGCGCTCGCCCCGAACCGTTCCCTGGCTTCCCTGCCCGTCACGGCCTATGTGGTCGGCACGGCCCTCACCACGGTGCCCTCGGCCTACTTCATGAAACGCCACGGGCGGCGGGCGGGCTTCATGCTCGGCGCCGTGATCGGCATGGCCGGCGGCCTGGTCAGCGCCCTGGCCGTGCAATCCGCGAGCTTCTGGCTGCTCTGCCTCGGAACGCTGATGGGCGGCAGCTACAACGCCTTCGGCCTGCAGTACCGCTTCGCCGCGGCCGACGCGGCGCCACCGGACTGGAAGAGCCGGGCCATCTCGCTGACCCTGGCCGGTGGAATCCTGGGCGGCATCCTGGGGCCGGAAACCGGCAAGCTCACGCGCGACCTCCTCGCGCCCCCGTTCCTCGCCAGTTACCTGACGCTCACGGCCTACGCCTTCGCCGCGCTGCTCGTCGCCAGCCGCCTCGACATCCCGCCGCTCGCGGCGGGCCAGCAGGCTACCGGCGGCCGGCCGCTGCGCGAGATCGCGCGCCAGCCGGCCTTCGTCGTCGCGGTGCTGGCGGCGGCCGGCGGCTACGGGGTGATGAACCTGCTGATGACGGCGACCCCGTTGGCGATGGACATGTGCGGGCATCCCTTCGCGGATGCCGCGTTCGTCCTCGAATGGCATGTCATAGGCATGTTCTCGCCATCCTTCTTCACGGGGGGCCTGATCCGCCGGTTCGGCGTGGGCCGGATCATCGGAACCGGTGCCGTGCTCCTGGTGACGAGCGTCGGCATCAACGTGGCCGGCAACACGGTGGCCCACTTCTGGGCCGGCCTCCTCGCCCTGGGGATCGGGTGGAACTTCCTCTACATCGGCGGAACCACCCTGCTCACCGAGACCCATCGCCCGGAGGAGCGCGCCAAGGTCCAGGGCGGGAACGACTTCCTCGTCTTCGCCGTGCAGGGCATGACCTCCCTCGCTGCGGGCGCCCTGATCACCGGCGAGGGCTGGCAGGCCCTCAACCTGCTGGCGCTGCCGGTCGCCCTGGCCGCCGGCGCCGCCAGCCTCTGGTATCTGCGCCGGCCGACGAGCTGAAGCCGGGTGCAACGCCCCCGATGTCCGGGGTTTGGTTGGATAATGCGGCGAAAACAATGATTCGGTGCCTGGACCGACTCCGGAGAATATGCAGCTCGCCGCCCTGATCGACCTCCGCACGGCGTTCGCCTGTCTGGCGGCCGGCAACCTGATGCTCGCCCTGCTGATGGGCATCGTCGGACCGACCTCGCGGGTGGCGTTCGTGGGCCGACTGTGGACCCTGGCCAAGCTGCTCCAGGGGTCGGGCCTGGCCCTGATCTGGCTGCGCGGCATCGCCCCCAACTGGCTCACCGTCGTGGTGGGCAACCTGTTCTTCTTCTCCGGCTTCGCCGTCGAGTTCGCCGCCTGCTGGGAATACCTGGGCCTGCGGCACTGGCGCCGGTTCGCGCTGCCCCTGTGGGCGGCCATTCTGCTCGTCTTCTATGCCACCTGGTTTGGCGGCGCCGCGGATGGCCTGCGCGTCACGGTCGCGTCGCTCGGCCTCGCCGTATTCTGCGGCCTGGCGGCCTACGCCTTTGTCGGCCGCCAGGACGGGACGGGCCTGCGCCGGTTGCTTGCCTGGTGTTATGTGTTGCTGGTGGTCACCTTCCTGGTGCGGGCCGCCGGCGGCGTGCTGGTCCCGGGAACCACGATCAGTGCCGCGACCCCGGTACAGGCGCTGATCTTCCTGCCCATGTTCCTCGTAATGATCACCAGCGGCGTCGGATTCATCGTGCTCCTGCAGCAGGACACGGAGAAGCTGCTGCGCGACAGCGAGGCCCGATTCGCGACGATCTTCCGGGACAGCCCGGTCGGCATCGCCCTTTCCCGCCTCGACGACGGCTGCATCATCGACGTGAACCAGGCCCTCGTCGACCAGGGTGGTTACCCGGACCGGCAGGCCATCGTCGGCCACAGCCTGGCCGAACTCGAATCCTGGGTGGATCCCGGGGACAGGGAACGCCTCGTCGGCCGCCTGCGCAGGGAAGGCGGGCCCCAGAGCATCGATACCCGGATCCGGTTGCGCGACGGCGCGGTCCGCGATGTATTGCTGTGGTCGAACGTGATCGAGTTGTCCGGCGAGCGGTGCCTGCTGTCCGTCCTCACCGACATCACCGAACGCAAACGGGCCGAGACGGGATTGCGCGAGGCCAAGGCCGCCCTCGAGATGGCCATCGACCTGGCCCAGGCAAGCAGTTGGACCGTGGAACTCGACACCGGCACCTTCGTCGGCATCCACGGACTGGCCATGCGCCGCCTCTGGCCGGAAAGGACCCATTCGGTGGTCGCGATACTCGACGCGGTGCACCCGGACGACCGCGCCCTGGTGGAGACGAGCTGGGTGAAGGCCATCCGCGGGCAGGGGTCCTTCGATCTCGAATACCGGTTCACCGGCCCCGAGGAAACCCGCTGGGTCCACGCCATCGCGCGCTTCGAGCGCGACGACGGCGGCCGGGCGGTCCGCGCCATCGGCGTGACCCAGGACATCACGGAACAGCGGGCGACCCGCATCGCCCTCGAGGAGTACCGCGATCACCTGGAGGAACTCGTCGAGTCCCGCGGCGCCGAACTCGCCGCGTCGGAGGCGCGGTTCCGGGCACTGGTGGAGCAATCGATCGTCGGCATCTACATCGCCCAGGACGGTTACTTCCGCTACGTGAATCCCCAATTCGCCGCCATCGGCGGCTACGACTCCGCGGACCTCATCGTGGACCGGGTGCCGGTACCGGATTTCGTGGTGCCCGAGCAACGCGATTACGTGACGGACAGGCTGCGCAGGGTGCTGACCGGCGACACCCAGGAGGAGAAGGTCGAGTTCGTCGGCCTGCGGCGGGACGGCAGCCGGGTTCACATGCTGGTCCATGGCCGGCCCTTCGTCTTCGCCGATCGGCCGGCGGTCATCGGCATTGCGCTCGACGTCAGCGAGCAGAAGCGTGCCGAGGCGGCGCGGGAGGAGGCGCTGGCGGAGGCCCTGCGGCTCGCCCGCGTGCGCAGCGAATTCGTCGCGAACATGAGCCACGAAATCCGCACGCCGCTGAACGCGGTCCTCGGCCTTGCCCAGGTGGGCGCCCGGGAGAACGCCGGGCGCAAGACGCAGCAGACCTTCGACCGCATCCTGGAATCCGGCCAGCATCTGCTCGGCGTCGTCGATGAAGTGCTCGACTTCTCCAAGATCGAGGCCGGGAAGCTGGTCCTCGACGACGCGCGGGTGGATACCGGCGAGGTCATCGACCGGGCCGTGGCCCTGACCGCCGGTCGCGCCTTCGCAAAGGGCCTGGAATTCGAGGTCGAAGAGGCGCCGGACCTGCCCGCGTCTTTCCGCGGCGATACCCTGCGGGTCGTCCAGGTGCTGGTGAACCTCCTGTCGAATGCCGTCAAGTTCACGGCATCGGGCAGCGTGACGCTGAGCGCGGAACGGCGGGAAGACCGGATGGTATTCACGGTATCCGACACGGGCATAGGCATGGACGCCGGCCAGGTGGCGCGGCTGTTCCAGCCCTTCGAGCAGGCCGACGGCTCCACCACCCGGCGATACGGTGGTACCGGCCTGGGACTGGCCATCACGGATCGGCTGGCCGGGTTGATGGGCGGCTCCGTGCAGGTCACGAGCACCCCGGGCGCCGGAAGCCGGTTCCGGGTGAACCTGCCCCTGCGCGATCCGTCCGAACCCTTGCCGCCGACGGCCCCGGCGCGCGTGGCCCTGGCAGGACTGGCGCCGTCCGAGGCGGCCCGCCTGGCGCACGTGCTGGGCCGTGCCGGCATCGTCGTGGCCATGCCGGGGGGTACCGGGAGCGCCGCCGCCGATCTTCTGATAATGCCATTGGCATCCCCGGACGACCCGGCCGGGCAGTCCGTGCTGGCCGCCGAGCGCGCCGCCGGCCGGCGCGTCGCGGTCATCGTCACGCCGGGCGTCGACGCGGTGCCGGCGACGACCGACCTGCGGATTCTCGAACGGCCGCTGCGCGCGCGCCACGTGCGCCAGGCGCTGGAGATGCGGCCGTCGGCCCCCACGGTCCCTGCCCCGGCAGGC
>DAOLKI010000076.1:0-9165 GCA_035331665.1 Rhodocyclaceae bacterium | reverse complement strand
CCGCGTGGAGCGGGATGCGGCGGTGGCGGGCCGCCCCGCCCGCCGCGGTCGTTTCCATCAGCATGTCCTCGGGCAGGGCCAGCACCACCGGGCCGGGGCGGCCGTTGACGGCCTCCTGGTAGGCCCTGGCCACGAATTCCGGAATCCGCCCGGCATCGTCCACCTGGGCCACCCACTTGGCCGACTGCCCGAACATGCGCCGGTAATCCACTTCCTGGAAGGCCTCCCTTTCCTGGTGCTCGCGCGCCACCTGGCCGATGAGCAGGATCATCGGGGTCGAATCCTGGAAGGCCGTATGCAATCCGATGGCGGCGTTGGCGGCGCCTGGGCCGCGCGTGACCAGACAGACGCCTGGGTCGCCGGTCAGCTTGCCGTGGGCTTCGGCCATCACCGACGCCCCGCCCTCGTGGCGGCAGGTCACGAAGCCGATGCGCGCGCGGTGCTCGTGGAGGCCGTCCAGGACGGCCAGGAAGCTCTCGCCCGGGACGCCGAAGACGGTGTCCGTCCCCTGGGCGATCAGTTCTTCCACCAGCAGGTGGCCGGCAAGGCGCAAGGCGGACATGGAGGCGGCGGGTGTGCGGTGAGGTTCGCCGATTCTATCGGGCGCGGGGGACCCGGGGCGGGGTCAACCGGCGAGGCGCAGTCCCGCCGAGAGCAGGAGGCGGACCGCGGCGCTGATCACCAGCGCCGCGCCGACCGATATGCCGATCGACATCCACGCCTGGCGTCGCCCGACCACCTTCAGCATGACGGCAAACGTGGAGACGCAGGGCACGTAGAAGGTCAGGAAGGCCAGGAAGGTGGCGATCTGCACCGCATCCAGGACGTTGCCGACCTCCGCCGTGCCGAGGGCCTGGGCGACCATCAGCAGCGACAGCTCCTTGCGCAGGACGCCGAAGAGGATGGGCACGCCGAGGGCCACGGGGAGTCCCAGCCACCAGGCCGTGACGGGCGTCAGCGCGATGTTGATGCCGTCGTCCGCGCCCACGTGGTTGAGCAGCGCCAGCACCACGCTGCCGGCGATCAGGAGAGGCGTCACGATGGTGACGATGTCGCTGGTCCGCTCCCAGGTGGCGGCGAGCACCGCCCGCCCGCCCGGCATGGCGTAGGGCGGAATGTCCTGGATGACGCCCGGCACGATGGCGGAATAGCGCCGGCCCAGCATCCGGCCGGCGACCGCGATGACGAGCAGGATCAGGACGAAGATGCCCACGACGCCGGCCGGCCCCAGGTATTTCCCGCCGAGGGCCAGGATGATGGCGGAACGCGCCGAGCAGGGCACGAAGGTGATGAGCACCGAGGCGACGATGCGGTCCCGTCCGGTGGCGGCGCTGCCCGCGGCCGAGATGGCGGGGACGTTGCAGCCCAAGCCCATCAGGAAGGGCAGGGCGACGCCTCCATGCAGGCCGATGCGGTGGAACCCCCGGTCCACCACGAAGGCCACGCGGTGCATGATCCCGGACTCCTCCAGCAGGACGAGCAACAGGACCAGCGGCAGCATGTACGGCACGACGATACCGACGAGGCCGACAATGGCATCGGCCACCGCCCGGCCCACCACGCCGGCCGTCGATTCCGGCGACCATTCCCCGACCCAGGCCGCGAGGCGCGCGGAGGTCATGGCGTCGAGGCCCGTCGCCACCTCGAATACGAGGAACAGCACGAGCGCGAACACCGTCGCGCTGCCCAGCAGTCCCCAGCGGGGATGCAGGAACAGCTCGTCGAGCCAGAACTGCCAGCCCGCCGTTCCGTCGCGGGGCGCCGGCCGGCCGATCCGCTCGAACAGCAGGGCCGAGCGATGGTGCCGGTCGGCGTGCAGCTCATCGTGCAGCGGGCGGGGCAGCAATGTTCCGGCTTCCCGCCGGGCAGCCTCCAGACCCGGCACCAGGGCCGGGAAATGGGCTTCCATTTCGGGAACGAAGTAGTCGTCGTTCTCGGCCAACTGGGCAAGCAGCAGGGGCCGCGGCACCTGGAAGGCGTCGAGGACCCCGGGCGTGCCGACGATGACGTTCAGTCCTTCGAGGGCGCGGGCCACGTGGGCGCTCGGCGGCTGCGGCAGGGGGCAGACCTTCTCCCGCGCCACCCGGACCACCTCGGTGAACAGCTCGCGCAGCCCCTTGCCCATGTGGGCCACGGTGGGGACCACCGGCACGCCGAGGCTGTCCGACAGGGCCCGCACGTTGAGGTACAACCCCTTGTCGCGGGCCTCGTCCATCCGGTTCAGGGCGATCACCAGCGGCCGGCCGAACAGGGAGAGTTCCAGCGCCAGTTCCAGGTCGCGCGGCAGCGCCGTCGCATCCACCACCAGCACCAGCACGTCCGGCGCCTGGAAGGCGACCGCGGGTTGCCGGGACTCGTGACGGGCGATGGCCGGCCAGCGGTCGCCCCAGAGCAGGTACTTGAGGACCACCCGGCCTGCCTCGTCCAGGCCGTGCAGGGATTCGAGCGGCGGCAGGTCCACCAGCGAGATCTGGTCGAGTCCCACATCCACGATGCATTCCTCGTACGCCGGGCCCTCGCCGGCCAGGCGTTCGTGCTGCACGATGGCGCTCGCGGCACCCTGGAAGACGGTGCTGCGCCCGACCCCCATGCGTCCGACGAGGGCGGCCCGCGGCCGACGCTCCCCGCGCAGCAGGGGCTCCTGCAGGCTGACGGCACAGACCTGGGGCTGCGCGCTCATCCCGGAAATCCGGACCGAATGGCCGCGCGCCGACGCGGAACCGGCGAAATGCCGGTGCGACGGCGCCATGCGGGCGGGCAGCCGGCGCCGGATGCCCGGGCGCCCGGCTTCCGGCGCCCCCTTGCATCCCGGCGCCCGTGCGGCGGATTCGGCGCGTTCATTCCTTCGGCATCAACTCCGCGAAGCTCGAGATGGCGGCGAAGGTTCCGGTATCCCTGGCCGGCTGGCGCGTGTCCGGGTTGCGTATCGCGACCAGGTGGCGGATGCCGTACGCGCGGGCGGAATCGAGGACCGGCAGGCTGTCGTCGGCGAGCAGCGTGCGCTCCGGATCGAAGGGCACGAACTGCTGGAGGCGGCGCCAGAACGTCGGGTCCTCCTTGGGCCGCCCGATCGAGTGGGCGCTGACGATGCGCGCGAAATGGGGCCGCAGGCCGGTGCGCGCCATCTTCAGGGTCACGCTCTTGTGGTGCGCGTTGGTGACCAGGTGGACCGGCCTGCCCTGCGATCGCTGCCACTGGAGGAAGTCTTCGACGGCCGGGTGCACGGCGATCAGGTGAGCCACCTCTTCCTTGAGCCGCATGATGTCCAGTTCCAGTTCCGTCTGCCAATAATCGACGGAATACCAGTCCAGGGTACCCGCGCGGGCGTGGTAGCGGGCCATCAGTTCCTCGCGCGCCGCCTCGAGGCTCAGGCCGCGGGCCTGGGCAAAGCGCAGCGGCACGTGGGCCTGCCAGAAATGGTTGTCGAAATGCAGGTCCAGCAGCGTGCCGTCCATGTCCAGCAGGACGGTGTCGATGGCCGACCAGTCGGGAGGCGCCGCCCCCCCGGGTGTGACCGGCGCCCTCACGGCCGGATGTAGGCCCATCCGGCCTGTTGCCTGCGCATGATCTCGATGACGCCCGCCTTGACGTAGCCGATGCCGTTGATCATGTCGTCCCGGGAAATCTTCTGGCTGGTCATGGTGTTCTCGCAGGCCACCACGCGGATGCCGGCCGCCAGCGCGTCCTGCACCCGGTTGGCGACCAGGGCTTCGGCTTTCAGCATGCCGATGCCCGGGCCGTAGGCGACGACCTCGATCTCGACCTTGCCGCCCAGGTCGGCCTGGATGTTGCGGGCGTTGTTGAGGGCGAGGTTCCATTTCTTCGGGTCGTCGTCGCTGACCTGCAGGATCACGCGGTCCTGGGGCGGGGCGGCCTGCTGCGCCGGGCAGGCCGGGCTGAGGGCGAGAAAGAGGGAGGCGGCGGCGAGACGCAGGGTCGGGGTCATGACATGTCCTCCTGGAACAGGGTTGCCGGGTCTTCACGCCCGGTGCGCGAAGCATAGCCGATTCGGCCGTATACCCTGGTCGAACCGCGCCGGCATCCCCGGCGACGAGGGGGTATGGAGACTGCGGGGCCGTCCCGCGCACCGGGCCGGCCATGCGCGGGCGGATCGCCAATGCCGCCGTTCGCGCCGACCGGTTCTCCCGACGGTCCGGTGGCGGGGAACCCGCGCCGGGGCCCCGATGGCGTCCGGAATGCCCCGGCTACACGACCAAGACGCCACGAACATCCGGGGACCCCGAGGAATACGATGACCCACCCCATTCATCCGTCGGGTGCAGCGCCGGGGGACCCGCACGTGGCCGGTCCCGGCGCAGATCGACGCGCTTCGAGTCCTGGTGGTGAGGAATTCAGGTGCGCGGCGCCGGCCGGGGCATTCGCGGGACGAGGGCGAAGATCGCGGCCCCGAGGATCAGCGAGGCCGCCATTCCGCCGGCCAGCGCCAGCGTGCCGTGCCAGAGCAACGGGGCGAGGATGGCCGCGGTGAGCACGTTGGTTCCGGTATGGATCACGCTCTGGCAACTGGAGGCGAGGCCGCGCCGCTCGGGGAAATGGTCCAGGGCCATCAATTGCAGCGCCGGCATGACCATCGCCAGGCCGAGGGCATACGGGGGCAACGGCAGCAGGGGCCACGGGAAGGCGGGTGCGACCAGGGCATTGAGGAGCAGGTTCGCCGCGGCGCCGGCGCCCATCACCCCGAGGCCCAGAAACACGGTACGCCGCGGGGAAACCTTTCCCGCCAGGCGCCCGGAAATCCAGGAGCCGGTCATCAGGCCCAGCACTGCGGGACCGAACATCCAGCCGAAGGCCTGGGCCGAGAGGCCCAGGTGGCGCATCAGGAAAACGGGGGCCGAGAGGACATAGAGAAACATGCCGTTGAAGCAGAAGGCCAGGGCAAAGGAATAGCGCAGGAAGGCGCCATGGGAAAACACCTGCCCGTAGGCCCGGGCGAGCAGCACGGGATGCAGCGACTGCCGGCGGTCCGCCGGCAGCGTCTCCGGGAGACGGCGCCAGGCAAGCACGAAGATGGCCGCCCCGAACACGGCGAGGAAGACGAAGATGCCGTGCCAGTCGAACCATGCGTGGATCCAGCCGCCGATGATCGGCGCAATGGCCGGGGCGATGCCGAACAGGATCGCGATGTGGGACATCAGCTTCTGGGCCGCCGCGCCGTCGAAGAGATCGCGTACCACCGCGCGCGACACCACCATCCCCGCGCCGGCGCAAAGGCCCTGCAGCGCACGTCCCGCCCACAGTACCTCGATGCGCTGGGCAAAGACGCAGACCAGGGTCGCCAGGACGTAGAGGAGGATTCCGCCCAGGATGACGCGGCGCCGGCCCAGCGCGTCCGACAGCGCGCCGTGCCAGAGCATCATGAAGGCGAAGGGCAGCATGTAGGCGGTCAGGGTCTGCTGCACCTGCAGGTCCGTCGCCGACAGGGATCGGGCGATGGCCGGGAAGGCCGGCAGGTAGGTGTCGATGGAGAACGGCCCGATCGTGGACAGGGCGGCGAGCAGGACCACCAGGCCAGGCGGCGCCTTGCCGTGGCGTTCAGGCAGTTGGGGCTCAGCCACCGAGGCCCCGGCGGTACTGGATGGCTTCGGCGATATGTGGGCCGCCCACGTGGTCGCAGCCGGCCAGATCGGCGACGGTGCGCGCCACCTTGAGAATCCGGTGATAGCCGCGGGCCGAGAGGTCGAGGCGGACCATGGCCTGTTTCAGCAGTTGCGTGCCGGCGCAATCGGGGAGGCAATGGATGTCCACTTCCTCCGGCGAGAGGCGCGCATTGGGTTTGCCTTGACGGTCCGATTGCCGCGCGCGGGCCGCCTCGGCGCGTGCGCGAACGTCCGCGGATGCCTCACCGGCCGCCCGGACGGACAGTTCCCTTTCCGGCACGGCGGGCACCTCCACCATCAGGTCGATCCGATCGACGAAAGGCCCGGAGAGCTTTCCCCGGTAGCGCGCCACCTGGTCCGGCGTGCACCGGCATTTGCCATTTGCATGGCCCATCCAGCCGCAGGGACAGGGGTTCATCGCCGCGACCAGCTGGAACGCGGCCGGGTAGTCCGCCCGCCGCGCCGCACGGGAGACGCAGATGCGGCCGGTCTCGAGGGGTTCGCGCAGGGCCTCCAGGACACGCCGGTCGAACTCCGGCAGTTCGTCCAGGAACAGCACGCCATGGTGCGCGAGGGAGATCTCCCCCGGCCGGGGCACGCCGCCGCCCCCGACCAGCGCCGGGGCCGATGCCGAGTGGTGCGGGGCGCGCCAAGGCCGCCGGCCCCAGGCGGCGGTGTCGAACAACCCGGCGAGGGACAGCACTGCGGCGCTCTCCAGGGCCTCCGCCTCGGTCATCGGCGGCAGCAGACCGGGCAGGCGCTGGGCGAGCATGGACTTGCCGGTTCCCGGGGGGCCGCTCATCAGGAGACTGTGGCCGCCGGCGGCGGCCACCTCCAGGGCCCGTTTGGCCTGCACCTGTCCCTTGACCTCGGCGAGGTCCGGGTAGGGCGCGGCAGTGATCGCCGCGGCGCCGGCGTAGGGCGCGATCGGCGCCGTTCCTTCCAGGTGCGCGCAGACCTCCAGCAGGTTGCCCGCGGGGAGGATGCACGCATGGCGGACCAGGGCGGCCTCGGCGGCCGAGCCCCGCGGCAGCACGAAGTCGCGCCCCCCGCCGGATGCCGCCAGGCACATGGCCAGGGTGCCGCGAACCGGGCGCAATTCGCCGGAAAGGGACAGTTCGCCGACGAACTCGAGGTCTTCCGGCGCGTCCGCACGCAACTGCCCCGATGCCAACAGGATGCCCAGCGCGATGGGCAGGTCGAAACGGCCGGATTCCTTGGGCAGGTCGGCCGGGGCCAGGTTCACGGTGATCCGGCGGGCGGGGAATTCGTAGCGGCAGTTCTGGATCGCCGCCCTGACCCGGTCGCGGGATTCCTTCACTTCGGTCTCCGGCAGCCCGACCAGGGTGAAGGCCGGCAGTCCGGGGGCGAGATGCACCTCCACCGTCACCTCCGGTGCTGCGAGGCCGTCCAGGGCGCGGCTTTTCAGGATGGCGAGGGACATGATGACTGGGAGGCGGGGGGGAGACGCGAGTCTACCGGAGAAGCATCCGGGCGGCCAGGCACGGAAATGCATGCGGCATTGCCGGGGCGCTGCCTGCCGGGCGGTGGCGCCGACGCGTCCGCGCCCGGAAGGCGCCGGTCCGTCCTAGCGGTTTTCGAGCTCGGCGATCCGCGCCTCCAGCGCCGCCAGTCTTTCCCGCGCCCTTTCCAGCAGGGCCATCTGGACCTCGTATTCCTCTCGCGTCACCAGGTCGAGGCGGGCGAACACGCCGCCCAGCAGCGCACGCAGGTTCTTTTCCAGGTCCGCCGCCGGCGCGGCTGCCGCCAGTTTGGAGACCCTGGCGCTGAAGTCGTCGATCGCATCCGGTTTGAACATCGGGATCCCCGTCCGTGCCGGGAAGGACTTCCCCCGGATTCGCGAACGAGTCTAGCACGGCCCAATACCACGGCACGCACAGTCTTGGTGCATTCTGCGGCGCATGCACCAAGGTGGTGAGGGGTGGTGGCCGGAAGCACGGGGGATTCGCTCCCAATACATTGATTCCGTTACGTAAAGCGGCCTGGCACGAGGCGTGCTAAACAAAGGCCGCACTCAGTGTCTTTTTCCGGAGAAAAACTATGCGCAAGATTCTCGTTGCTTCCGCCGTGGCAAGTCTTTTTGCAGTCCCCTCGGTCGTGTTCGCGCAGGCCGCCGCACCCGCGGCGGAGCCCGCGTCGCCCTGGTCTTTCAACGTCGGCGTCGTTTCCGACTACCTGTTCCGCGGCGTCAGCCAGACGCACGGAGGAGCGGCGATCCAGGGTGGCGTCGATTACGCCCATCCGAGCGGCTTCTATGTGGGCGCCTGGGGCTCCAACATTACCTGGGTGAAGGATTTCCTGGGCAGCGGCAGCCTGGAAGTGGACGTTTACGGCGGCTACAAGAACACTTTCGGCGGCGGTGACTGGAGTTACGACGTCGGCTTCATCACCTACAACTATCCGGGCCACGGTGGCCAGAGGCCCTGGCTCGCGAACCCGAACACGCAGGAGATCTACGCGTCGCTCGGCTACAAGTGGCTGTCGGTCAAGTACTCCCATGCCACGTCCAGCCACTTCATCGGCTGGTACGGCGGTTCCGCCTACGACCAGAAGACCCGTGGTTCGGGCTACCTGGAGCTCAACGCGAACTATGACCTGGGCGACGGCTGGACCCTGATCGGGCACGTCGGCCATCAGAAGGTCAAGAACTACGTGGACTCCGCGGCGCTGCGCACCGCCAACTACACGGACTGGAAGATCGGCGTGACGAAGGATGTCGGATTCGGCGTCGTCGGGCTCTCCTACTCGACCACCAACGCCAAGGGTACCTGCGGCAATCCGCTGCCGGCGACCGACGTGTCCTCGTACTGCTGGGGCGACAACGGTTCGCAGTCGGCGGCTCCGACGTCGGGATTCCGCGACGTTGCGAAGGGTACCGCCGTCCTCTCCTTCGTGAAGACCTTCTGATCCATCGATCCAAACCTGCCACCGGCATACGGCCGATGCCGGTGGCAAAGAGAGACCCTCAACTCAACAAAGGAACCTCCTCATGAAACTGGTTACCGCCATCATCAAGCCGTTCAAGCTTGACGAGGTGCGTGAGGCCCTGGCCGCCGTCGGCGTTCAAGGAATCACCGTCACCGAAGTCAAGGGTTTCGGACGCCAGAAAGGCCACACGGAGCTGTATCGCGGCGCCGAGTACGTGGTCGACTTCCTGCCCAAGGTCAAGGTCGAAGCTGCCGTGAAGGACGACATCCTCGACCAGGTGATCGAGGCCATCGAAAAGTCTGCCAGCACCGGCAAGATCGGCGACGGAAAGGTCTTCGTCTTCGATCTCCAGCAGGTCATCCGCATCCGCACCGGCGAGTCCGGTGAGGAAGCTCTGTAAAGGGGAGTTCCCGACATGAAAAAGCTGATTGCAATCCTCTTGACGGCCTGCGCCGTGGGCTTCGGTGCCGTCTCGGTACCGGCGCTCGCCGACGACAAGCCGGCCGCGGCGGCCCCCGCGGCGGAAGCCAAGGCTCCGGAAGGCGCCAAGGCCGAGGCCAAACCCGCCGAAGCCCCCGCGGCCCCTGCCGCCGCCGCG
>DAOLKI010000075.1:0-9193 GCA_035331665.1 Rhodocyclaceae bacterium | reverse complement strand
TGCGTTGGTCATTTTGTCCTGCGTAATGAGTTCGGCGTCCAAACCCTTCTTTGGATGAGATCAATGGGTAGTCGCGCTGATCTGAACGATCATGTACACGACGGCACTGCGTACCTCCGTATCACTCAGGTTGGCCATGCCCGCACGCGCCTGCATCGCGTTGTGCCCTCGGATGGCGGAATTGACGAGTTTATCCACGCCGTTCTTCAATCGCGGCTGCCAGTCGGCCACGACACCGATTCTCGGCGCGCCATCCTTTCCCTCCCGGTGGCATTGGCCGCAACGCGCGGCAACCAACTCCTCCCCGCTAATGCGGCTCGGGGATGCGTATGGTTTTTTCGGATCGGCGCTGAATCCACCGCTCACCATATAGGCCACGGCACGGCTGATCTCCAGGTCGGACAGCGAGGCCTGGCTACCGTGGGCCGGCATCTTGTTGTAGCCGCCGACGGCATGCTCGGCCAGCGTGGTGAGACCCTTGGCTGCGCGCTTTCGCCATTCGTCCCGATCATTCATTTTCGGGGCCCCGTCTTTTCCGCCCTCATGGCATTTGGAGCAGACGTTCTGATACACGCTCTTCCCGGTCTGGTCGCCCGCGCTTTGACCACTCGCCGCCGGGCTGACTGCGATGCCAATGAATGCGCCCGCCAGCAACGACCCGATTCGATTGAGAACTGACCCTTTGCGATGCGCCGTCATTTCGTTGGTCCCTCCTTGTTTTTGCCTGCAAGAACGTGTAGCCGGCCGTCTCACTGGCGTTTCTTATATCACCAAATCCATCCACTGTCTGCGAGCGGGGCAAGTCGGCGCGGTCCGCTGTTGCCGACGGCATGAAACAGGAATCATGTCGGTCCGGCCCGTGATCGCGTCGCCGCCGCCGGCATTCACCCGGCACGGTGCGGGCCGCCACGCCGACCGTGCCTCAGTGCCTGGCGTAACGCGTGGTCCGGCCTTTCGGGTCCACGAGCAGGGTGTCATAGAGTTCCCGCCTCACGGGGCCTTCCCCGTTCTGGCTGTCAAGCATGGTGCAACCCCGTTCGCAACTGGGGCTGGACGTCTCCCGTCCCGGGGCACCGAAGGGCAGGCCCGGTACCGCGATGCCGCGCGCTCTGGGTTTCTCCCTGAGCAGCATCTTCACGTCGTCCGCCGGTACGTGGCCCTCGACGAAATAGCCCGCGACGACGGCGGTGTGCACCGATTCGACCTCAACCGGTACCTTCAGGCGGCGCTTGACGGTGGCCATGTCGTCCGTGCGGATTAGGCGAACGGTGAACCCGTTTTCGCGCAGGTGCTCCGCCCAGTCGATGCAGGCAATGCAGGTGTTCGGGACGAAGACCTCTACCGGGGGCAGGGTCTCGGTCGCACCGGTCGTCGGCGCGGCGAGGAGCACGGTGGCGAGGACGGCAACGTAACCTGCCCGAATCGTCATTCCCATCGCCGCTCAGCAGGGCTTGCCGGGCTTGCAGCCCTTCAGGAGCCACAGGGAGATGACGCCGGCCACCTCGTCGGCGCGCACCTTGCGCGCCATGCTCGTCGGGTCGCGGCCCGCGTTGGTCTTGGCCGTCGGGTCCGCGCCCGCCTGGAGCAGCAGTTGTGCGGCCTTCGCGTTGGTGCCATAGGCAGCCATATGCAGCGGTGTGGTGCCGTCGTGATCGCGCGCGTTCGGGTCGGCGCCGGCGGCGATCAGGGCCTGCAGTGGGCCGGTGTCGGGGTTGAGCGCCGCCAGGTGCAAGGGCGTCGAACCCAGCGGGCTGCGTATGTCCCGCAGCCCGGGGTTTCCTTTCAGGATCGTTTCGATCTGGGCCCGCTTGCCCGATTTCGCGGCTTCGTGGACCACCTGGAAGCTGCTTTCGGAAACCATGTCGGCGGCGGCGCAGAAGAGGGAGGTTGAGAACAACAGGGCAGCGAGCAGATGGGGTATGGGGCGCATGGTCGGGGTCGCGATACGGTCAAGGAGAACGTGACGGGCTTCTATGACGATCAGTGGACCGGCATGAACGAGGATAGTTTAGCCGTGAAGTGAAGTCATTGACGCCCGTCACCGGAGCGCGGATAGTCAGGGTGTCGGGGGCATGGGAGATGGCCGATGAAGACCTTGTGCATGATGGGGTTCCTCGCTGCGGCCGCCGTCCAGGCGGGCGATCTGCCGGTGGGCGACTGCCGTCGTCCGACCGCGGGGGTGGATCTTTCGGCGTGCGATTTCACCAGGGCGAAGTTGTCGGGGGCGGACCTCCGGCGTTCCCGTTTCTCGGGCGCGAAACTGGAAAACGCGGACCTGCGCCGTGCGCGCCTGGATGGCGCGGATTTCCGCGGCAGCAACGCGAAGTGGGCAAATTTCACCGGCGCCAGCCTGCCGCAGGCTGACTTCCGGGAGGCCGACCTCTTCCACGCCATCTTCGATGAGGCGGATTTGACGGAAGCGCGCCTTTCGGGAGCCTACCTGTTCGGCGCCAACCTCATTAACGCCCGGGCGCCGCGGGCCGATTTCGCGGGTGCCTACCTGAAGGATATCCTGATGGAAGGCATCGACATCTCGGGCGGATCCCTGAAAGGCTGTTATTCGTTCCGCGGTGTCTTTTCGGGCGCGAAACTCGCGGGCACCGATCTCTCGGGAGCCGATCTGACGGGTGCGGCGGCCGAGGAGGTCGATTTCCGGCGGGCCCGGCTCGTGGGTACCTCGCTGAAAGGGGCCACCTTGCGCCGGGCCGTGTTCACCGAGGCTGACATGGCGGGCGCCGACCTGGCCAATGCCGACGTCTGGGATGCGAACTTCGACAGGGCCAGGAACCGCCCCGCCTCGGTCCAGGAGGCGCTGATCGAGCCTTTTGTCGTCCGGGACCGGCGCTGATCGGAAGCGACCCGCCGGCCCCCGAATCCGGCAGCGCGGCGAAAAAACAAAAAGCCCGCCTCGTGGGCGGGCCTGGTAACCGGGTTGGGAAATATCTACGCGGCCGCCTGGGACGGGATTTTTCTGGAATGGTGGGTGATGCGGTTTCTTGCATCGACGTAAACCAGGTCCGGCTCGAACTTGGCCAGTTCGATTTCATTGAACATGGCGTAAGTGGCGATGATCAGCAGGTCGCCGGGGGCGGCCTTGCGGGCCGCGGCCCCGTTCACCGAGATGGTGCCCGTTCCCCGCTCCGCCTTGATGGCGTAGGTGGTGAAGCGTTCGCCATTGTTCACGTTGTAGATGTCGATCTGCTGGTACTCGCGGATATCCGCGGCGTCCAGCAGGTCCTCGTCGATGGCGCAGGAACCCTCGTAGTGGAGTTCGGACTGCGTCACGGTCACGCGGTGCAGTTTGGACTTCAGCATCATGCGTTGCATCTGGTTGGCGTCCTTTCTCATGCAAAGGATAGGATTCCGCGCCTTGCGGTCGGCGAACGGTTCCACGCTGCAATGGAGCCCCGGCGAGGGGCCCCCCCAATTCCGCTACTGGCACACCGCCGGCATGAGCGCATCGCGGCGACCTACACTTCCAGGTTGTCAATCAAGCGCGTGCTCTCCAAACGCGCCGCGCCTAGGACCACCAACCCGGATTCGTGAGCGGCTGGCAATTGTAGATCAAGAGAATTACGCACTGCAATATAGTCAGTAGACCAATCGTTGGCGCGCAATTCTGCTAGGGCCTCCTCCGCGAGCTGCTCGAAATCGCGGTTTCCGCCCCGGATCGCCGTAACGACGCGGGACAGCACCCGGTGCAGGCGGGGTGCCTCGGCCCGCTGGGCGGGAGTCAGATAGCCATTGCGCGAAGACAGGGCCAGGCCATCCGGAGCCCGCACGGTCTCCCCTGGAACGATTTCTATGGGCAAGGCGAACTGCCGGACCATGTTGCGAATGATCATCAATTGCTGGAAATCCTTCTTGCCGAACAGGGCCGCCCGGGGTTGCACGATGGCGAAGAGCTTCATCACGACGGTGGCTACCCCGCGGAAATGGCCGGGCCGGAATTCGCCGTCCAGGATGCCTGCCTGCTCCCGCGGTGGTTCCACGGCGTAATTCTGCGGCGCCGGGTACATCTCCGATTCGTCGGGGGCGAACAGGTGGTCCACACCGGAATCCGTCAGTTTTGCGCAATCCGTCTCGAAGGTGCGCGGGTACTTCTCGAAGTCCTCGCCCGGCCTGAACTGCAGGCGATTCACGAAAATGCTCGCCACCACGGTGTCGCCATGGGCGCGCGCCTGGCGCATCAGGGCAATATGCCCTTCGTGCAGATTTCCCATCGTGGGCACGAAGGCGATGCGGCTCCCGCCGCGGAGCGCGGCCCGCAGACCGGCGATGGTGTCGTGGATCAGCATGTTGCCTCTATCGGGTCCCGCAGGACGGGGAATGCGTCGATGAACGGATGCCGCTGCGGCGCGGTATCGCCGCCACTCCCCGTTTCCGACGTCGCGGTGGGTCGGGAACGATTCCCATGGTCAGTCAATAGCAGTGCTCGGGGCCGGGGAAGCTGCCGTCCTTGACGGCGGCGACGTAGGCCTTCACGGCGCCCTCGATGCTCTGGGTCTCGGCCATGAAGTCCCTGACGAAACGGCCCTTGCGTCCCGGGTAGATGCCCAGCATGTCGTGCAGGACCAGCACCTGGCCGTCACAGTCGGGGCCGGCACCGATGCCGATCGTGGCACAGGCCTGCAACGACCTGGTGATTTCTGCCGCGAGGCCCGAGGGCACCATTTCCAGCACCATCAGGGCGGCCCCGGCGTCTTCGAGGGACCGCGCATCGGCCTTGATTCGCGCCGCCCCAGCCTCGTCTCGGCCCTGGACCCGATACCCGCCGAGGGCATGGACGGATTGGGGCGTGAGGCCGATATGGGCGCAGACCGGCACGCCGCGCTCCACCATGAAACGGACCGTCTCGGCCATCACGGCGCCGCCTTCCAGCTTGACCATCTCGGCCCCGGCCGCCAGCAGCATCCCGGCGTTGCGGATCGCCTGCTCCCGGGACTCGTGATAGGCGCCGAAGGGCAGGTCCGCCACCAGCATCGGCCGGCTCGGCAGGCTGGCCACGCAGGCCGTGTGATAGACCATGTGCTCCATGGTCACCGGGAGCGTCGAGGTCTTGCCCTGGATCACATTGCCCAGGGAATCGCCGACCAGCATGACGTCCACGCCGCAGCGGTCCTCCAGGGCCGCGAAGCTTGCGTCGTAGCACGTCAGCATGGCGATCTTCTCGCCCGCTTGCTTCATGCGTGCCATTTCGGGCAGGGTAATGGGCTTGTTGCTGGCGAGGTAGGTCATGGGGCCTCCAGGGAATTCGTCGGAAAGCGCCGGCGCGGGACAGGAGCCGGAAGCTGGGGGCGGTCAGGGCGAGCGGAAGATGAAATAGACGGCGCCAAGCATACACAAGGCGGCCCACAGGTAGTCCAGTTTCACCGGCTGACGCATGTAGAAGGCGGCAAAGGGCACGAACACCGCCAGCGCGATCACCTCCTGCAGTATCTTCAGCTGCCCGAGATCCAGTTCCCGGTGGCCGATGCGATTGGCGGGCACCTGCACCAGGTATTCGAACAGCGCGATGCCCCAGGAAGCGAGGGCCGCCACCCACCACGGCCGGTCATTCAGGTTGCGCAGGTGGGCATACCACGCGAATGTCATGAACACGTTGGAAACGGCGAGCAGCAGGGCCGTCTGCAGGACCACCGGCAGTCCGCCGACCACCGGCAGCATCAGGCGTATTCCAGCCGGGCGACGCGCTGGCTCGCGCAGGCGGCAAGCAGCGCGGCGCCGCTGCCCCGCCCCGGAATCATGATTTCGGGAGCGATCTCCAGCAACGGCGCGAGCACGAATGCGCGTTCGTGGAGCCGTGGATGGGGAAGGGTCAGACGTGGCGTGGCGACCACGCTGTCCCCGTGCAGCAGCAAATCCAGGTCCAGGGTCCGCGGCGCGTTGGGCACGCTGCGCCGGCGCCCGAAGCGGGCCTCGATGGCGAACAGGGCCTCCAGCAGGTCCGGCGCATCGAGCCGGGTTTCCAGGCGGGCGGCCGCGTTGATGAAGTCCGGCTGGTTGCGCAATCCCACGGGTGCCGTGCGGTAGAGGGACGAGGTTGCGTCCAACCGGCTGTCGGGAATGTTCGTCAGCGCGTCAAAGGCCGCCGTGACGGTCGCCACCGGGTCGCCGAGATTGGCCCCCAGGGCGACGTAGGCGATGCGTGAAATCACGGAACTGCCCGCTGTGGTCGGCATGACTGCCCCGCGGCGCTCAGCCGACGTCCGCGCCGGGACCCTCGCTTCCCGGTACCGGGGGACCCCCGCCCGCGTCGTCCCGCCGGCCGCGCCCGCGCGAGCGGCGGCGGCGCTTCTTCGGCCCCACATCGGGGCGCAACAGGGCTTCCCGGCCCGCGTGGTCGGCCTCCTGGAAGTCCGTCCACCAGTCGGCCAGTTCCCGTGACGCCTCGCCACTGTCGGCCCGCAGCAACAGGAAGTCGTAGGCGGCGCGAAAACGCGGCTGCTCAAGCAGCCGGAAGGGGGAGCCGCCGGAGCGCTTCTCGAAGCGGGGCTGGAGCAGCCAGATCTCCTTCACATCGGCCAGGATGCGCTTCGGAATGGCCAGTTTGCCGGCCTGGAGCTCCGATACCTCGTCCATGGCCGCGAACATGGCAGGCACCGGGTATTCGCCGGCGGCCTTGCGCTTTTCCCAGGCCGCCAGCACCTCGTGCCAGAGCAGGGTCGCGAACAGGAATCCCGGCGACGTGGAACGGCCCTCGCGGACCCGCTCGTCGGTGCTGCCCAGCGAGGCCATGACGAAGCGCTCGCCCAAGGGTTGCTCGAGGATCACGTCGAGAAGGGGCAGCAGCCCGTGGTGCAGACCGTCGTCGCGCAACCGCTTCACGCACTCGACGGCATGGCCGGAGAAGAGCAGCTTCTGCATCTCGTCGAAGAGCCGGGCCGCGGGGACGTTCTCCATCAATTCCGCCATCTCGCGGATCGGTGCCCGCACGGCGGGGTCCAGAGCGAGGCCCAGCTTCGCCGACAGGCGCACGGCCCGCAACATGCGGACGGGATCCTCGCGGTAGCGGGTCCGGGGCTCGCCGATCATGCGCAGCGTCTTCTGTTTGAGGTCGGCAACTCCGTGGTGGTAGTCGATGACAGTCTCGGTACCCGGATCGTAATACAGCGCGTTCACCGTGAAGTCGCGGCGGGCGGCGTCCTCCTCGATGCTGCCCCAGACGTTGTCGCGCAATACGCGGCCGTGCTCGTCCTTGACCGTATTCTCGTCATGGGCGGCCCGGAACGTGGACACCTCGATGGTTTCCGCACCGAACATCACATGCACGATCTGGAAGCGGCGGCCGATGACGCGGGAACGGCGGAACAGGTGGCGCACCTGTTCGGGGGTCGCGTCGGTCGCCACGTCGAAATCCTTGGGATCGATGCCGGCAATCAGGTCGCGGACGGCGCCGCCGACCACGTAGGCCTTGAAGCCCGCCTGCTGCAGCGCCTCGCAGGTGCGCCGCGCGGCGTGGGACACATGGCTGCGGTCGATGCCGTGGCGGGCCTGGGGAATCACCGCCGGTTCGTGGCGGTTGGGCTCGTCGCGGCGCCGGAAGACGCGGCGGAGCAGCTTGCGGATCATGCGGGATCGGGCCGGACGGGGCTGGGGAGCTGTCTCAAGGGGCCGCCATCATAGCTGAAAATGCCCGAATATTGCGCTGCGTCAGGGGCTTGGGCAACCTCGGACAACCGGCTCCTTGGGGCCCCCCGCGCGGCGCTCAACGCAGGCTGATCACCGGCCATCCCCGCGCTGCCGCGTGGGCACGCAGGGTCTCGTCGGGATCGACCGCCACCGGGTCGGTGACGATGGAGAGCAGCGGCAGGTCGTTGTGGGAGTCGCTGTAGAACCGGGACCGGGCGAAGGTGCCCCACCAGAGGCCCAGCGACTCGAGCCAGGCCTCGACCCGCTCGATCTTCCCGGCCTGGAAGGCGGGCGTGCCGCGCGCCTTGCCGGTGAACGCGTTGCCGTCCCAGGCCGGAACGGTGGCCACCAGGTGCGGAATGCGGAAGGCACGGGCGATGGGGCCGGTGACGAAGGAGTTGGTGGCGGTTACGATGGCACAGAGGTCGCCGGCCGCCAGGTGCCGGTCCACGAGTTCGCGGGATTTCGGTTCCAGGATCGGCAGGATGCTGCGCGTCATGAATTCGGCATGCCACGCGTCGAGAGTCGCCCGGTCGTGGCGGGCCAGCGGGGCCAGCTGGAAATCAAGGAACTCGTGGATGTCCAGGGTGCCGGCCTTGTACTGCTCGTAGAACGCCTCGTTGCGGGCCGCATGCACCTCCGGGTCCACGACGCCCTTGCCGATCAGGAACTGGGCCCATTCGAAGTCGGAGTCGCCGGCAAGCAATGTATTGTCCAGATCAAATAACGCCAGGTTCACGGTCATTCCAGGGGCAATTGCAGCACCTCCTTTAGGAGGGGCAGGGTGGCGGGGCGCTTCTGCTGCAGGGTGGCCTGGTCCAGGGCGTCGAGGACCCCCATCAGGGAGGGCAGGTCCCGGCGGCCGTGGCGCAGCAGGTAGGCCAGGAGCCCGTCGTCCACCTGCATGCCCCGCAGCAGGGCATGGCGGCGCAGGGCGGCGGCCTTTTCGTCGTCGGAAAGCGGTTTCACCTCGTAGATAAGGCACTGGCCGATGCGGGTGCGCAGGTCCTCGCGCAGATCCAGCCGGAGCACCGGGGCCGGTCCGGCGATCAGGAAGGCGAGGCCGGCGATGCGGGCGGCATTGAAGGTGCGGAAGAGGGCCACCTGGGCCTCGGTGCCAAGCTCCGCCACATCGTCGATCACCAGCAGGCTGCCCGGGGCGACCGCCAGTTCGGCGCCGATCGCCGCGGCCGGCAGGTGGCAAACCGGTCGCCGCGCCGCAGCCAGCAGCGCGGTGGCCTCCAGCAGGTGGCTGCGTCCGCTACCCGGCGGACCCCACAGGTAGATGGCATCGAAGCAACCCGGGTGGGCCAGCAGGCGCAGCCGGTTCACGAGTTCCTCGTTGGCGCCGGCGACGAAATTGTCCAGGGCCGGCGTCTGTTCCGGTTTCAGGTCGAGGAGCAGTTGCCCGTGCTTCATGGCCGGCCCCGGTAGAAATGACTGCCCAGGTAGGACCGGCGCACTTCGCGCAGGCCGACCAGCAGGGCCGCGGAGGCCGGCAGGGCGAGCAGGACGCCGAAGAACCCGAAAAGCTGGCCGAAGGCCATCAGGGCGAAGATGA
>DAOLKI010000074.1:0-9240 GCA_035331665.1 Rhodocyclaceae bacterium | reverse complement strand
TGGGAGCGGCTCCGGGCACCGACCAGTTCCTGTCGGAGAACGGCGTTGCCGAGGGGATCACGCAATCGGACTTCCAGCACGTCGATGCTTCGGGCATCACCGGTATCTCGGGCTCGGATCCGGGTCTGACGGTTTTCGGGAACGGCGCCGACAATGTCCTGCTCGGGACCCTCGGCGCGGACACCTTCGTCGGCCGCGCGGGTGCCGATTCCATCAACATGGGCGGGACCTACGACTCGGTGGCCAAGAAGTGGACCGGCGACTCGGCGACGGATCTGGTCGTCTATGTGGGTCCCGATGACGGGTGGAACACGACCGGGGTCGCTTTCAGCTACGACCGCATCTCGGCATTCGAGGCCAACAAGGACGTGGTCGCGTTCACGACGGAGTTCAACGGCGGGACTTGGGACCTGGACGACATTTCCGCGGACGACAGCTTCGCCTTCGCTTCCAATGCGCATGCGGATTTCACATCCACGGACGAGGCGCTTCTCGTGTCGCTGGATGCGAAGGTGAAGGCCGCCGTGCTGACCCAGTCCGGTTTCGGATCGGTGGTCGCCGCGATCAACAAGCTGGGCGTCACGGCCGCCGCGGGCGACGATGGACTGATCGTGGTGAGGGCAGGGGACTCGACGGGCATCTATTATTACGAAGAGTCCGATGGCCGCGCGAACAACGTCTCGGGCAATGAATTGACCTTGCTCGGCGTGGCGGACGCCAATCTCGGCGAGTCGGATTTCGTGTTCGGCTGACGGCTCCGCCTCAGGTGCCGCGTGTTCCCTCGACGAGGGAATAGACCGCCGGCACCACCACGAGCGTCAGCAGTGTCGATGAAATCATCCCGCCGATCACGGCGATCGATAGGGGCTGGTTCGTTTCCGCCCCCGCGCCCAGCCCCAGCGCCGCCGGGGTCATGGCCAGGATCACCGTTGCGGAGGTCATCAGCACCGGCCGCATCCGGATCGGGCAGGCATTGCGCAAGGCCGCGTCGACGGACATTCCATCGGTGCGGCGCTGGTTCGTCAGGTCCACCAGCAGGATGGAGTTCTTCGCGACGAGACCGATCAGGAGCACGAGGCCGATCATCGAGTAGATGTTGAGGGTCTGACCGAACATCCACAGCCAGGCGACGCCGCCCACGATGGCCAGCGGTTGGGCGAGCATCACGATGGCCGGCTGCAGGAAGGAATTGAACTGGCTGGCCAGCACCATGTATAGCAGCACCAGGGCAAGCGCAAAGGCGAAGGCCATGTATTTCATCGTCTTGCCGAACTCCTCGGCCTGACCGATGAACTTGACCTGGAATCCGGCCGGCAGGACCTCCGCGGCCGTCTCCCGCACCTTGGCCACCGCGTCGCCCAACGGCATCGTGGGGGTCGCGAAAAAGGTCGCGGCATACTGGAGGTCGAAGCGGCCGACCACGGCCGGCCCAAGCTTCTCGTCGAAGCTCGCCACCGAATCGAGCCTGACCAGCCGGCCGTCGCGGTTGCGCAGAAATATTTTGGCAAGATCGGCGGCCTGGGTGAATTGGCCTTCGGCGGCCTTGACCCGGATGTCGTAACGCTGGCCATCGCCGGGCTCGTCGTTGAACTTGGCGATGTCGACGCCGCCGGTGAGCATGTTCACCGCCAGCGCCACGTCGGCCGTGGACAGGCCGGCATTGGCGATGCGCAACCGGTCGGGCCGGAAGACGAGTTGCGGGAGATCCAACTGCAGGTCCGTGTCCATCCGGCCGATGCCCGGATCGGCGGAGAGGCGGCCCTGCAATGCGCGTGCGAGCGGTGCCAGTTCGTCCAGCTTGTCGCCCACGAGGACGAATTGCAGCGGGTCTCCCCGCTGCCCGCCCACCAAAGGATAGGGCGCGGCGAAGGCCCGCGCGCCGGCAACGGTTGCCAGTTCCCTGCGCAGGTCCGCAAGCACTTCCTGCTGACTGCGGCTGCGCTGATCCCGCGGAAGCATGCGCGCCACGACGGTACCTTGGTTAACCTGGCCTGCCGAGCCAAGCCCGATGATGGCGAATTCGGTGAAGACCTCCTTGTGGCTGCGCAGGATCGCCTCCACCTCCTTCAGCTTTCCGTCCGTGTAGTCGATGCTGGAGCCCAGGGGCGAGCGCAGGTAAACGAGGAATCGCCCTTCGTCCTGGTCGGGAGCGAAGGCCTTGCCGACATTGACGAAGAACCAGGCGCTGGAGGCCACGACGGCCAGGGTGAGCGCCACCACCTTCCAGCGGTGGCGCAAGGCCCAATCCAGGAGCCTCACGTAGACGCGATCGATGCCGCCGAGCACGCCGTCCAGCAGGTGGTACAGGCGGCCGTGCTGCTTGTCCACCCTGAGATATCGGGAACAGAGCATCGGGGTCAGGGTCAGGGAAACGAACAGGGAGACCAGGACGCCGAAGGTGACCACGACGGCGAAGGAACGGAAGAACTGGCCGATGATGCCCTGCAGGAAAATCACGGGCGCGAAGATGGAAACCAGGGACAGCGTTGCGGCAATCACCGCAAACACCACTTCCCGGCTGCCATTGACCGCCGCCGATACGGGATCCGGGTCGAGCTCCTCCCGGTGCCGGAATATGTTCTCGAGAACCACGATGGCATCGTCCACGACCACGCCGATGAGCAGCAGGAGGGCCAGCATGGTCAGCGAATTCAGGGTGAATCCGAAGAAGTAGATGATCGCGATGGCACCCATCAGGGAAACCGGGATCGCCAGCGATACGATCAGCGTGGAGCGTATCGAGCGCAGGAAGAACCACACGACGAGGGCGGCGAGGATGGTGC
The DNA here is from genome assembly GCA_035331665.1 of Rhodocyclaceae bacterium. Taxonomy (GTDB): domain Bacteria; phylum Pseudomonadota; class Gammaproteobacteria; order Burkholderiales; family Rhodocyclaceae; genus JAEUNJ01. Next base: position 6,457 of record DAOLKI010000074.1, on the reverse strand, counting down.
CCTCGATCAGATGCTCCTTCAGGGAATTGACGATCTCGAGGATGAACACCGCATCGTTGGAGACCACGTGCAGGTGCAGGCCGGGCGGCAACTGCGGGCGCAGTTCCGTTTCCAGCCGTTCCTTGATCCGGTCGACGATCTCGACCGTGTTGGTGTTGGCGATCTTGACCATGCCCAGACCGACGGTCGGTTCGCCGTTGAATCGGGCCAACTGGCGTGGGTCCGTGAGCCCATCCTCGAGCAACGCGATGTCCCGCATGCGAATGGCGGCACCACCCTTGTAGCCCACGACCATCTCGGCCAGGTCGTCGAGCCGGTGGAATTCCATGTCGAGTTTGACGAGGCTTTCCGTCCGGCTCCCCACCACGAATCCGCCTGCCATCTGGAGGTGCTCCCGGGAGAAGGCATCGGCCACGTCCTGGGCAGTGACGGCCATGGCGGCCATGCGGTCGGGAAGCAGGTTGACGCGGATGGTGCGGTCCCGGCGCCCACCGAGGCGAACCTCGCCCACGCCGTCGATGGTTTCGAGCCGCTTCTTGAGCACGTTGACGGCGTATTGATTCAGTTGTTGCTGGGTGCGGTCGCCCTGCAGGGCCAGCCAGACGATGGGCTGCGCATTCGTTTCCACCTTGGCCACCACCGGCGGATCCACGTCCTTCGGCAGGCGCCGCAACACCTGATTCACCTTGGCTTGCACCTCGTTGAACGCCACATCCACCTTCTTTTCCAGACCGAAGGTGATGTTCACCACCGAAACGCCCGGAGAAGAGGTGGACTGGATGTGTTCGATGCCGGGCACGCTGTTCACCGACGACTCGATGACGTTGGTGACGCTGGAATCGACGATGTCCGGATTGGCCCCCTTCAGGGCCGTGGTCACCGAGACGACCGGAAACTCGATGTAGGGGAGCCGGTCCATGCCGATCCGGCTGAAGGAAATGATGCCGAAAAGCACCAGCACCGCATTCAGCATCCAGGCCAGCACGTGGCGCCGGATGGAAAGCTCCGGCAGCGTCATTTGGGCGTGCCGGCGGTCTTGCCCGGGCCCGCGCCCTTTTCCTTCACGTTCACCGCGGCGCCATCGGTCAGGAAACCGGCTCCGTCGAGGGCGACCGTCTCGCCCGGCTGTATTCCCTCGAGGATCTCGATCCGCCCGTTCCGCTTGGCGCCGGCCTTGACCGGCCGCTGCTTCGCCTTGCCTTCGACGATGGCATAGACCACCTTGCCGGCGGGGCGCAGCACGACGCTCTGCTCCGGCACCGTGACCGCGTCCGTCCGCTGCGCTATCAAGACGGCGGCGTTGACGGTGGCGCCTCCACGCAGGCTGCCGTCCCGGTTGTCCAGGTCCACCAACACGTCGAGGCTGCGGCTGCCCTCGACGACACCCGGCTTGATCTCGCCGATCCGTCCCTCGAAGACCCGCCCCGGCACCAGGGGCGAGGTCAGCCGCACGGCCTGTCCGCGCGCCAGCCGGGGCAGGGCCGATTCGGGGAAGGGCAGGTGGGCGCGCAGGCGACGGTCGGAGACGAACTGGAACAATGGATCGCCGACCTTGACGTAGTCGCCGGGCGACACGATCTGGGTTTCGATATATCCGTCATGAGGGGCGGTGATCCGGGCCTTGCCCAGGGCGCGCCCCGACAACTCGTGCCGGGCCCCCGCCGCGGCCACCTGTTCGCGCAAGGCGGCGCGCTGGGCGCGGACGTCGTCCGCCGCGTTGGAGGACACGAAACCCTTCGCCGCCAGCTGCTCCTGCCGCGCCACCAGCGCATCCTGCTGGACGAGCAGTGCCTCGAGGCGCTTCGCCTCGGCCCGGTCCGCCTGGTGCTGCAGCGCCAAGTCCGCGGAATCCAGGGTGGCGAGCAGTTCGCCCCGGCGCACGGCTTTTCCCGAACCGGCGTGGACGGACGCCACCCGTCCCGCCACCTCCGCACCGATCTTCGGATCGATCAGGGCTTCCAGGGTTCCGAGCGTTTCCTCGACAACCTCGAATCCGCCGCTTTGCACCTGGGTCGTGGTGATCAGCGTGGGCGGGGGACCGGTCGGCTTTCTTTCCTCCGCCTTCTTCTCGCACGCGGCGAGCATCCAAGCCAGGGCGAGGATCACGACGAAGCCCGGCCGTGGCACGGCCTCTCTCATGCGGGCAATACCGATTCCCCGGCGAACAGTTCGGCGACGGTTTCCCGGCGCCGGATCAGGTGCGCCCGGTCGCCGTCCACCATTACTTCGGCAGCCCTCGGGCGGGTGTTGTAATTGGAACTCATGGCCATCCCGTAGGCACCCGCCGACAGGATGGCCAGCAGGTCGCCCTCGCCCAGCGCGAGTTCCCGTTCACGCGCCAGGAAGTCGCCGGACTCGCAGATGGGGCCGACGATCTCATAGCGCCGTGGCTGACCAGACCTGCGGCGTACGGGGACGACGTCGTGCCAGGCGTCGTAGAGGGCCGGCCGGGCCAGATCGTTCATGGCCGCGTCCACGACGGCAAAACTTCGTTCCTCACCCGGCTTCAGCGTTTCCACCCGGGTCAGCAGCAGGCCGGCGTTGCCGACCAGGGAGCGGCCCGGTTCCAGGATCAGCCGTTGGTGGCGTCCGGCCACCACACCGAGAAGAGGGCGCAGGTACTCGCCGGCCGGCAGGACTTCCTCGTCGCGGTAGCGGATGCCCATGCCGCCGCCCAGGTCGAGGTGTCCGACAGGGATGCCGGTCGCCGCCAGGGCATCCACGAGCGCGAGCACGCGTCCCGCCGCTTCGGCCGCCGGCGCCGGATCGAGCAGCTGGGACCCTATGTGGCAGGCGATGCCGCGGATCGCCAGGTGGGGCAGACCGTTGGCGTGCCGGTAGAGGGCCAGGGCCCGATCGTAGGGAATCCCGAACTTGCTGGTCTTCAGGCCGGTGGAGATGTAGGGGTGGGTTTTCGGGTCCACGTCGGGATTGACCCGCAGAGCGACGGGTGCCCGGAGGCCCATGTCACCGGCGACGGCGTTCAGCCGGCCTAGTTCCGCCTCCGATTCCACGTTAAAGCACAGAATGCCCCGCCCGAGGGCGAGGCGCATTTCCGGCTCGGTCTTTCCGACGCCGGAGAACACCACCTTGCCGGGATCGCCGCCGGCGGCCATCACCCGTTCCAGTTCCCCGCCCGAAACGATGTCGAATCCGGCCCCGAGGCGCGCGAAGACGTTCAGGACCGCCAGGTTGGAGTTCGCCTTGACGGCATAACAGACCAGGGCTTCACGCCCGGCCAGGGCCTGCCGATAGCCCTCGAAGGCGGCGGTCAGCGCCGCCCGGGAATAGACGTAGCAAGGCGTCCCGAAACGGTCGGCGATGTCGTCGAGGGATACGCCTTCGGCATGGAGAACGCCCTCTTGGCGCTGGAACGGGTTCACTGCGCAGACCCCGCCGGCGCTTTGCTGCCATAATCGGCGGCCGCCGCGGGCGGCGTCGCGGCCGGCGCCTGGGGTTTCGGCGGCAGGGTCAGCGGGCCGCGGGTGCCGCAGGCGGCCACAAGGAGTACGCAGGCGAGGAGGGTCGGGATACGCATGGAATTGGAGCGGCGGGACGACCATCGCATGTTAACACGGGGGAAACATGGACGAGCGTGAGTTCAATGCCGCGGCGGAGGCCATGCTGGCGCGCATCGAGACGGCATTGGAGGCCCGTGCCGGGGACGACTTCGATTTCGAGATCGCCCCTGGCGGGGTCATCGAAATCGAGTTCGACGACGGCAGCAAGATCATCGTCAATCGGCACACGGCCGCACGGGAAATCTGGGTGGCGGCCCGCTCCGGCGGCTACCATTTCCGGCCGGACGGCGAACGATGGGTGGGGACCCGGGGCGGCGAGGAATTGATGGCCGCCCTTTCCCGCTGCCTGGGGGAACAGGCCGGCCACCCGGTCAAGCTGGAATGAACAGGTTCAGTTGCCCGCCTTCTTTTCGGCGGGTCTTTCGGGGGGCCTTGCGGACGGTTCCGGCGCCTTCGCGGGTGCCGGTTTCTCGACGGGTTTGGGCGCAGCCTCGCTGACCGGTGCCGGCGTCTGTTCGGCAGCCGCCTCGGGCTCGCTGTCAGGTTGCGGCAGGTGTTCCTTGTACATGAATTCGCGGCCCGGCTTTCCGCCGGGTTCGGTGGACGTGATGGACACCAGCCCCTCCGGCGGTTCCATGTAGCTCTCGGGCACCCCCTTCAGGGCCTTTTCCATGTAGGCCGTCCACATGGGCAGGGCCGCGAACCCGCCGGTTTCGCCGTTGCCCAGCCGTTTCGGCTGGTCGAACCCTATCCAGGCGACCGCGGCGAGCGTCGGCTGGTAGCCGCAGAACCACGCGTCCACGTAGTCGTTCGTCGTCCCCGTCTTGCCGGCCAGGTCAAACCGCTTCAAGGCCGCACCGGCCCGCGCCGCCGTGCCTCGCCGGACCACATCGTGCATCATGCTGTCCATGAGGTACGCGTTGCGGGGGTCGATGGCCCGCAGGGATTCGTCGCCGGCCACCAGCGGATTGAACTGGGCCACGATGGTTCCCTTGTCGTCGACGATCTGCCGCACGACGAAGGGCTCGATGCGATAACCGCCGTTGGCGAAGATCGAGTAGGCGGCCAGTTGCTGCCATGGCGTCACCGATCCTGCTCCCAGGGCCATGGTCAGGTAGGGGGGGTGCTTGTCGGCGTCGAAGCCGAACCGGGTCACGTAGTCCTGGGCAAAGTGGGTGCCGATGGACTTGAGCAGGCGGATCGAGACCATGTTCTTCGATTTCGCGAGGGCGGTCCGCAGGGACATGGGCCCCTCGTACTTCCCGTCGTAGTTCTTCGGTTCCCAGGCCTGGCTGCCTGTCTCGGCGGCTGAAATGACAATGGGTTCATCCGGCACGACGGACGCCGGGGTGTATCCCTTTTCGAGGGCGGCCGAGTAGATGAATGGCTTGAAGCTGGACCCCGGCTGCCGCCAGGCCTGCGTGGCGTGATTGAACTTGTTGCGGGTGAAGCTGAACCCGCCGACCAGGGCCCGGACGGCGCCGTCGGTGGGGCTGGCCGCGATGAACGCCGCTTCAACCTCCGGCAACTGCACGATCTGCCACTGGCCCTTGTCGTCCTTGTTGACCCGAATGACGGCGCCGCGGCGGATCCGCTTGTTGGGCGGCGCCTTGTCGTCGAGCATCCGGGCGGCGAACTTGAGCCCGTCGCCGGATACGGCAACCGTTGCGCCACCCCTGAGATAGGCGCGAACCTGTTTAGGCTCGGCATCCAGGACGATGGCCGCCCGCAGATCGTCCGCGTCGTCGAAGTCGCCGATCGCATCTTCCAGGGCCTCGTCGTTCGGTTTGCCGACCGGGAAGACCTCCTGGATGTCCACGTAGGCCTCGGCCCCACGGTAGCCATGGCGGCGGTCGTAATCCATGACCCCGCGCCGCAGCGCCGCGTAGGCAACCTCCTGGTCGGCCTTCTGGATGGTGGTGACCACCCGGAAGCCGCGCGTGTAGGTATCCTCGTGGAAGCGTTCGAAGACTATCTGCCGCGCCATCTCCGCCACGTACTCGGCGCGAACGCCATAATCGTTCACATCGCGCCGGATGGCGAGGCTCTCCTTCTCGGCCGCCGTGAATTGCTGGTCGTTGATGAATCCCAGTTCCTTCATCCGGCGCAGGACGTACAACTGGCGCAGGCGTGCCCGTTTCGGGTTGGCCACCGGATTGAAGGACGAAGGCGCCTTGGGAAGCCCGGCCAGCATGGCCGCCTCGGCGACGGTGATCTCCTTTAGAGGCTTCCCGAAGTAGCTCTGGGCGGCTGCCGAGAAACCGTAGGCCCGTTGGCCGAGAAAGATCTGGTTGATGTAGATCTGCAGGATCTCGTCCTTGCTCAGGTTGTGCTCGATCTTGAACGAGAGCAGCGCCTCGTAAACCTTGCGCGACAGGGTCTTCTCGCTGGACAGGAAGAAATTCCGGGCCACTTGCATGGTTATGGTGGAGGCGCCCTGCTGGCGGCCGCCGCTGGTGAAGTTCGACCAGGCGGCGCGCAGTATCCCCAGCGTGTCGATCCCCGGATGCTGATAGAAACGCTCGTCCTCCGCCGCGAGGATGGCCTGTTTGAGTGCGGCGGGCACCTCGTCGATGCGCACCACGGTTCGGCGTTCTTCGCCAAACTCCCCGATCAGGTGTCCTTCGGACGTGTAAACCCGCAGGGGTACCTTGGGCTGGTAGTCGGTCAGCGCCTCAAGGGAGGGAAGCTGGGGGTAGGCGAGGATCACCACGATCCCGGCGAGGGCGAGGGCAACCAGGATCGCACCGGCCAGCAGCAGCAGGGGGTAGATTATCCAGCGCAGGGCGGAAGGCAATTGGCTGCGGAAACCGAAGGGAAAGGGCGACGGATTATAGTCCCGGTGCCGAAAAGCCCCAATCGCGGGCTTTTCGGGAATCCGGCTAAAAGAATTTGCTTTACAGCCGATATAGTTGCTGCTAGCATCTGAAGTAAAT
>DAOLKI010000073.1:0-9296 GCA_035331665.1 Rhodocyclaceae bacterium | reverse complement strand
GGCGCACTTCCGACGGTGGGCCGCGAAGCAGTGCATGGTGACCGCGATTCGCCCTGTTGACGGCGGATTGCCCCTTAAAGTAGCGTGGAACGCCGTGGCGGCCGAGGGGCGCCAACCATCGAGTGAACATGGTTTCAATGCAACGAAGGATTTGGGCAACGCAATGACCGCCGAGCCGATGATCGCGGGTCCGGCGCGGCGCGGCGCCCTTGCGTGCGGTCCCCGCCGTGACCGCCTCGTGGGTGTCGGCCGCAACGGGTTGCACGCGCAATGGTGACCGCGCGGTTGAGCGCCGAAGAGAGGCGGGGGATCGTCCTCGTCGGCCTTTGGTTGTGCGATGTCGTTATTTTCGGTCTCGGTCTGTGGGCGGCGGCCCTGACACAAGGGCTGGATCCGATCCCGGTCATCGGCGAGGCGCCCGGGAGAACGCTGGGATGGATTCTCGCCGCCGCCGTGGCCTGGCACTTCGCGATGAAGATGAGCGGTGTCTACCGTTCCCATCGGCTCTCCAGTTCGCAGAACATACGGGAGATCCTGAACGGAAGCGCGCTTGGCTCGCTATCGGCCGCCGGCCTGGCAATCCTGTTCCAGCTGCGCGAGATTCCGTTCGCGGTCGCCTTCACGGCCTGGATCCTGGCGGCCGTGCTCACCATGGCGTCCCGGCTGGTGCTCTACCGGATATTGGTTCTACTCCGGCGGCATGGACGCAATCTGAGGGCCGTCCTGATCCTGGGCAGCGGGACCCGGGCGGAGAGCGTGCTTGGCCTGGTCAAGGATTCCGCCACCGGATACCGCGCCCTCGGTTACGTCGACGCGGAGCGCAACCTCGACTGGGAAGCACGCAGCGGCCTGCCCTACCTCGGGTCCCTCGACACCCTCCCCAGGATCCTGGCGGCGAACGTGGTGGACGAGGTGTTCGTCGCCCTGCCCCTGCGCTCGCATTACGACGCGACGGCGGCTGCCATCGGCCAGTGCGAGGAGCAGGGCGTTCTGGTCCGGTTGCCGCTGGACATATTCCTGCCCGCGTTCAGCAAGCAATACGTGGATCGGGTCAATGGCCGGCCGATATTCACCGTGGCCCCGTCGGCGGCGCCCCTCCTCTATCGGGCCTCGAAACGGGTCCTCGACATCGTCGTCTCGAGCATCCTTCTGATTCTCCAGCTGCCGCTCTTCGTCGTCGTGGCGATCCTGATCAAGCGCGATTCTCCGGGCCCCGTGTTCTTCGTCCAGGAGCGGGTCGGGCTCAACAAGCGGACCTTCCAGCTGTTCAAGTTCCGCACGATGCAAATCAAGAGCGAGGAGATGATCGGGGACCTGGAACACCTGAACGAGGCCGAGGGTCCGGTGTTCAAGATCCGCGACGATCCGCGCATCACGCGGATAGGACGCGTGCTGCGCAGGACCAGCATCGACGAAATGCCGCAACTGATCAACGTCCTGCTCGGCTCGATGAGCCTCGTCGGGCCGCGGCCCCTGCCCCTGCGCGACGTGGAAGGGTTCACCATCGACTGGCAGCGCCGCAGGTTCAGCGTGCGTCCCGGAATCACCTGCCTCTGGCAGATCAGCGGCCGCAGCCAGCTTTCCTTCGAGCAGTGGATGCAACTGGACATGGACTACATCGACAGCCGGAGCTTCATGGTCGATCTGGCAATCCTCGTCAAGACCGTGCCCATCGTCCTCAAGCAGACCGGCGCCTATTGAGCCCGTCCCAGGAATCCGCCGCGCGGCTTCCGCCCCTCAAGGGGCCAAGAAGACTCGGGGCGGCCCTTTGTTTTCTTGAGGTCCGGCGCAAGCCCGATCGGTTCCCGCCATCGGGGGCCGCCTTGTCATAGCCAGCGCAGCACCAGCGTCGCCAGGGCCGACAGGAGCAGGACCGAGGTGAAGGGGAACACCCAGACACGACCCCGCCAGCGCACGGCGATATCGCCGGGCAGGCGGCCGAAACGGAAGCGGCGCGCCAGGGACGGCTGCAGCAGTCCCGTGAGGAGGACCACCAGGAAAATGGCGAGCAACCACTTGGTCATCGTTGCGGGCGGTAAAATGGAACGCTCATCATAGCGAAAGCCCTTCCCCGTGATCACGCTCTACACCTGGGGCACCCCCAACGGGCGCAAGGTATCGATCATGCTCGAAGAATGCGGCCTGCCCTACGAGGTTCGGCCGGTCAACATCGCCAACGGCGAGCAGTTCGAATCCGAGTTCCGCTCCGTCAATCCCAACAGCAAGATCCCGGCAATCGTTGATTCCGACGGCCCGGACGGCCGACCCTTCGCCCTGTTCGAATCCGGCGCGATCCTGGTCTATCTGGCGGGGAAATCGGGCCTCTTCCTGCCGGAATCCGCGGCCGGCAAGTACAAGGCCCTGCAATGGCTGATGTTCCAGATGGGCGGCGTGGGTCCCATGTTCGGTCAGGCCCACCACTTCCTGCGCTTTGCGCCGGAGAAGGTGCCTTACGCCATGGAACGCTACCGCAAGGAGACGGCGAGGCTTTACGGCGTTCTCGACCACCAGTTGTCACGCCATGCCTTCCTGGCCGAGGAGTACTCCATCGCCGACATCGCCACCTATCCGTGGGTCGCGCGGCACGAATGGCAGGAGGTCGACCTGGCGGACTATCCTTCGGTGCGCCGTTGGTTCGAAGAGATCTCGGCGCGTCCCGCGGTCCGGCGCGGCATGGCGGTGCCGACATGAGCGCCCGGCGCCGCGGTGGCGCCCACCGACAAACGGACGGCTCCGTGCGGCCGCGGATCGTCCCCACCCCTTCTTCGGACGAAGGGGTCCTGGAAAGGAATATGCGATGAGCCGTCCCCGATACGAAGGCCTGGAGATACTCTCCGAGGTACCCGCGGCACCGAAAGGTGCCCCGCTCCTTTTCGTCCATGGCGCCTACACCGGTGCCTGGTGTTTTCAGGAGCATTTCCTGCCCTTCTTCGCCGCCGCCGGCCACCCTGCCCATGCGGTGAGCCTGTCCGGGCACGGCCGCAGCCGGGGCCGTGAAAAACTCGACACCTTGTCCATCAACGACTACGTGAAGGACGTGGCCGAGGCCGTCGCCACCCTATCCGCGCCGCCCGTGCTGATCGGTCATTCAATGGGTGGCTTCGTCGTGCAGAAGTACCTGGAATCCCATGCGGCGGCGGGTGCCGTGCTGCTTTGCTCGGTTCCCCCCCAGGGCCTGATGTCGGCGGCCTTCGGTCTAATGTTCACCAAACCCAGCCTCCTGTCGGACCTGAACCGCATCATGGGAGGGGGACGCGCCGGCATGGATTCCCTGCGCGAGGCGCTTTTCGCGCAGCCCGTGGACGTGGCGGACCTGGAGCGCTTCTACCGCTGGTCGCAGCGTGAATCCCACCGGGCCATCTGGGACATGACGCTGTTCAACCTGCCGCGGCCGTCGCGGGTCACCCGGGCGCCGCTGCTCGTCCTCGGCGCCGAGTTCGACCACCTGATGCCCGCCTCCCTGGTCGAGATGACCGCCCGCACCTATCACGTGAAGGCCGAGATCTTCTCCGGGCTCGGACACGGCCTCATGCTGGAGCGCGATTGGCGGCGGCCCGCCCAGCGCATCCTGGACTGGATCGAGGAGCAGGGACTTTGATGTTCGTGTTCCGCTCGGACGCTGCGCCCGACGTCATGATGTTCGGGGAGGTGGCGAAACGAATGCTGGAGATCATCGGCAAGGAACCGGGCGAGCGCGGCGTCATCACGGTCCACCAGATGCCGGAAGCCATCGCCCGGCTGCGCGCCGCCATCGCGGAGGACAAGGCGCGCCACCGCCCCGACGGCCGGGAGAGCGACGAGTCCGCCGACTCCCAGGGACCGCGGGTCAGCCTTGCCCAGCGGGCGATTCCCTTGGTGGAACAACTGGAGTTGTCGCTGCAGCGCGGGAAACCCGTGCTCTGGGGCGTCTGACGCTCGCGCAGGTAATCAGCGGGGCCGGGGGACATTCCCCGCGCCGCCCGGCGTCGCCGGGCCGCCGCCATTGCCGCCGGCGGGCGGTGTGGCCGGGTTCGTCGGCAGGGTGTTCAGAGCGCCGGGACCGCGCGTGAGGAGGATGTAGCGGCGCTTCTCTTCGTCATACTTCTGGCGAATCGCGTCGATGTCCTTCTGCTTCGCCGCGACCGCCGCCTGGTGGGCCTGCAGTTCGACGTTGTTGGCCTTGATCTGCGAGATCAGTTCCGGCGGCATCTGCTTCTTCTTGTAGAACTCCGCTTCGTTGTCGAGTTCCTGCTTGCGCTTCAGGGCCTCGGCATACTTCTCCTGCGCCTGCTTCACGGCCTTGTCGACGTCGGCGAGGGCCCTGTCCCGCATGTAGTCGATGTCCGTCTCGCTGCCGTAGGTGTTGAGGAGCGCCCGGTTGCGGCGGTCCTCCTCGGCCAGGCGTTTCTGCTCCTCCTTCTTCAGGCGCAGTTCCTCTTCCCGCTGGACCCGCTGCTCGGGCGTCAAGGGCGGTTCCACGGTCCTGCGTACCCGCCCCTGGTCGCTCATCTCCTTGTAACCCCGGTCGTAGCAGACCGCCGGCAGCGGATCGCCGCACACCTGCCGCCCGCTGGGATCGGTGCAGCAGAATGTCTTGGCGGCGGCCGGCAGGGCGGGTGCGAGGCCCAGTGTCAGCAGGAGGAGGCGCAGGATCATGTCATTGTCCTTGGATGCCGTATTGTAGCCGGTAGGCATTGACGGCGTCGAGATTGCGTTCCAGCTCCGGATTTCCGGCCAGGAAGGCGATCAGGTCCGCCAGCGCGGCCACGCTGACCACGGGTATCCCGTAATCGCGCTCGACCTCCTGGACGGCGGACAACGCGCCCTGACCGCGCTCCTGGCGGTCGAGCGCGATCAGCACCCCGGCCGGCGCCGCCCCGGCCCCGCGGATCAGTTCCACGGACTCGCGTACCGAGGTTCCCGCGGATATGACATCGTCCACGATCAATACCCGGCCGGCCAGCGGAGCCCCGACGAGGGTGCCACCCTCCCCGTGGTCCTTCGCCTCCTTGCGGTTGTAGCAATAGGGCAGATTCCGCCCGTGCGATGCCAACGCGATCGCGGTACCGGCCGCCAGCGCAATGCCCTTGTAGGCCGGTCCGAAGAGGACGTCCACCGCCAGCCCCGACGCCAGGATCGCCCGGGCGTAGAAGTCGCAGAGCCGGCCCAGGGATGCCCCGTCGTTGAACAACCCGGCGTTGAAGAAATAGGGCGAAAGCCGGCCGGCCTTGGTCTTGAACTCCCCAAAGCGCAACACCCCCTGTCGGCAGGCGAAGTCAATGAAGTCCCGGCTAAAATCCATCCGTCCCGCCCCGAAGAAACGGTTCATTCTAAACCCCGATGCTGCGGATTGTCAGTGCCAACCTGAACGGAATCCGGTCCGCCGCCGGCAAGGGATTCTTTCCCTGGCTCGCGGCCCAGCGCGCGGACCTGGCCTGCGTGCAGGAACTGAAGGCCCAGATGCCGGACCTCTCCGTCGAGATGCGGGGGCCGGCCGGCATGATGGGGTGGTTCCATTGTGCCGAGAAGAAGGGCTACAGCGGTGTCGGCTTGTATGCCCGACGCAAGCCGACCCGGGTCGTCGAAGGGATTGGTCACACGGAATTCGATGCCGAGGGCCGCTACGTGCGGGCGGATTTCGGGAATCTTTCGGTGGTCTCCGTTTACGTGCCTTCCGGCTCCTCCTCGCCCGAGAGGCAGGAGGCGAAGTTCCGTTTCATGGACGAATTCTTTCCCCACCTGGAGGCCCTGGCCGCCGAGGGGCGGGAGATGGTCCTGTGCGGGGACTGGAACATCGCCCATACCGAAAAGGACCTGAAGAACTGGCGATCGAACCAGAAGAACTCGGGCTTCCTGCCGGCGGAGCGGGCCTGGTTGAGCCGGGTGTTCGACGAACTCGGTTGGGTGGATGTGCACCGCCGCCTCTGCCCCGAGGCGACCGGGGACGCCTACACCTGGTGGTCCAATCGCGGCCAGGCCTGGGCCAAGAACGTCGGCTGGCGCATCGATTACCAGATCGCGACGCCCGGGATCGCCGCGCGGGCGAAGCGGGCGGCGGTGTTCAAGGACAGCCGCTTCTCGGACCATGCGCCCTTGACCATCGACTATGACTGGCGGCTCTGACCTCCGTCGGCTTTCGCGCGACGCCCGCGCCGGGGGCTGATATATGTCGTTGCACGGCCGGGCCGAAACCGGTAGCCTTCAAATTTTCCCTTCCGCCGTTATTGGATCAAGGAGACGACCATGGCCGAAATGACCGAAGTGACCAAGGACAAGCTCATCGCCGACGTCAAGGTGGTGATTGCCGACGCCGAAGAACTGCTGCGCGCCACCGCCAACCAGGCAGGCGACAAGGCCGGCGAACTGCGGTCGAAGCTGCAGGACCATCTCGCCTCCGCCCGGGTCAAGCTCGCCGAGGCGGAAGCGGCCGTGGTGGACCGGGCCAAGGCTGTCGGCCGCGCCACGGACGATTACGTACACGACAATCCCTGGCGCTCCATCGGGATCGCCGCTGGCTGCGGTTTCATCGTCGGATTGCTGATCGGTCGCCGTTGAGCGATCCGTTTCACGGCGGCGCCCGCTGATGGACCCCGCTCCGCCGCGCGGCCTGCTGTCCTCCCTGCGCGGTCTGGCGGTCGACGCCGTCGACCTGCTGAAGACCCGCCTCGAGCTCCTGACCACGGAACTCGAAGAAGAGAAGGTCCGCCTCCTTTCCCTGCTGACCTTCGGCGCCATCGCCCTGGTCTTCCTCGCGGCGGGCCTCGTGTTCCTGGCCGTCTTCCTCACGGTCCTGTTCTGGGAGGGGCAGCGCCTGCTGGCCCTCGGCGTCTTCACCACGCTGTTCCTGACCGCCGGGACGGCCGCCCTGCTGGCGGCGCTGGCGCGCGTCCGCGCCGGCTCCAGGCTGTTCGCCGCCAGTCTCGCGGAACTCAGCAAGGACCGTGCGGCGCTGGAGCCGCGGGAATGAACGTTGCCGGCGACCGGCCGCCCGGGCGACCCGTCGCCGCCCCTCCTGACGGGTCCGGCGTTTCCCGCGAACTCGCGTTGGCACTCAGGAAACAGCGCCTGATGCTGAAGAGCGACGCGCTGCGCATCCGCCTCGCCGGGGAAGCGCAGGTGCTGGTGCCGGCCTTCGTCGCCGCGGATCGGGTACGTGACGGATGGCGCTGGGTCAAGTCCCACCCGGAATGGGTGGCCGGTGCCGCCGCCCTGCTCGTCGCTTTGCGGCCGCGGAAGGTCCTGCGCTGGGCCCGCCGGGCCTACGGCGCCTTCCGCGCCTTGAGAAGCCTGCGGCGTTGGGCGGAGGAACGCCTCGCCACGCTGGGGACCTGATGGGCCCACGTCGCGCCGCGGCGTCCAAATCCGGCCGGGCGGTGCCCACGTCCGCCATGTCCGGCGGCCCGCGGATTCCGACGGGCATCCTGCGGCGATTGCTCGAAGCCCAGCGGCGGGAGCGCGAGGTCATCGTCACCGAATTGGTGCAGGTCAAAGGCCTGATGCCGTTGCTGATGAAGCATCGCAACGGTTCCCGCTGGAGCCGCGAGGAACGTCGGCAACTCCGCCAGCAGTTCAATGCCTTGATGGGCCTGTCCCCTTACCTTTTCGTCATGGCCCTGCCGGGATCCGTGCTGTTCCTGCCGGCGCTGGCCTGGTGGTTGGACCGGCGGCGCCAGCGCCGGCATTGATCCCTCCAGCCTTTCGCAAGGGAGAAACGACATGCGAATTCCCCGCCCAGCCTTGTTTTCCGTCCTCCTCGGCGCCCTGGCCCTCGCCGCGCCCATCGTTGCGGCGACCGATTTCGCCTGCCTTGAAGACTGCATGCGCCAGGGCTATGGACGGAGTTATTGTGCCGGCGCCTGCCAGCGCGATACGGGGGCGCCGGCCCTGCCGCAACAAGGGGGCGTGCCGCGCAATCCCGCCTTCGACCAGCTGAAGCGGGACGCCGAGCCCGATTCCCGGGCTCTCCCGCCGCGCGTGGACCCGCAATGCCTCAGCGACTGCCGGGCCCGCGGCTGGAAATACCAGCTTTGCCGGCAGCAGTGCAGCTATTGACCGATCGCCGCCAGCAGCGCCGGCAGGATCTCCCCGGCCGGTCCCCGCAGCAGGTGGTCGACCTGCCCCGATAGCGGGGTCTCGTCCCGGTTGATCTCCACGAGTACCGCGCCTGCCCGCTTGGCCCGCCATGGGAGGTCCGCCGCCGGGTAGACGACCGCCGAAGTGCCGACGCTGAGGAACGCATCGCACTCCGCCGCCGCCCGCTCGGCCGTTGCCAAGGCCTCCGGCGGCAACATCTCCCCGAACCACACCACATCCGGCCGCAGCCAGGCGCCGCACGCGGGGCAGCGCGGCGGCCTGCCCGTCTCGTCATAGGCTTCGACCACGCCGCAACCGTCGAAGCACTTCACGCGGGCGATGTTGCCGTGCAGTTCCACCACGTCCCGCGAGCCGGCCCGCTGGTGCAGTCCGTCCACGTTCTGGGTGATCAGCCGGAAGGCGCGACATTGCCGCTGCAGGGCCGCCAGTGCCCGGTGTCCCGGGTTCGGCACGGCTTGCGCGACGAGCTTCCGGCGCCAGGCATACCAGTCCCAGACCAGCTGCCGGTTCGCCCGGAAGGCTTCCGGCGTCGCCAGTTCCTCCGGCGAATAGCGCGCCCACAGGCCGGTCTGCGCATCCCGGAAGGTGGGTACCCCCGATTCGGCGGAGACGCCGGCACCGGTGAGTACCGCCACCCGTCCGGCGCGGCGGAGCACGTCCAGCAATGCAGCGGGGAATTCAGGCATGGCGAGGAAGATTAACATCGGAGGGGCAGGGCGCCGCCGCGATGCCGCCTGCAAAGACACGGCCCGGTAAGCGACTGCGGCGCCGTTCCGGACGCGATTGCCGCGGTTCGGGCCTGGCGCGGAAAGTGCCGACCACCAGGACACCAAGGGCGTCGAGGAATGGCCAATGCCCATCCGGGGCGGGCCGCCGCTCCCCACGACATGCGCGAAGCGATCCATTGAATTCCCCTCCCGCGCGGGGCGGAGGCGGGATTTCGCCGAGCGCTGCCCGGTGCCGCCATGGCCGGCCGGCAGCGCAATGCCCCGCGGGTGGTGAGGGGAGGGCGGGCCACCCGCCCGCCCCAGACGCAGTCCGGGCGCCGGGCCGCCCCAAGCCCGGACGGCCGGCGGCGGAGCCGCAATCCGTGCCGTGAGCCAATCAGCGCTCCCGGTGACCGGTGAGCGAAGCGATCCATTGAGTTCCCCTCCCGCGCGGGAGGGGTGAGGGGAGGGCGGGCCATTCGGCCCCGGCTTTCAGCCGGGAGCGAAATCCAGCGC
>DAOLKI010000072.1:0-9297 GCA_035331665.1 Rhodocyclaceae bacterium | reverse complement strand
GTTTGCGCATCGGCAGGCGTTTCACTTCCTTCAGGGTCGCGGCGTCGTAGATGATCAGGGCGCCGTCGTCCTCCCACAGGCTGGCGAGCACATAGCGGCCGTCCTTGGTGAATTCGACGTGGGCGAAGGTCTTGCCCGGTTCGGGTTTCAATTCGGCGACGATCTCCAGCGTCTCCTTGTCGATGATCTGCATGGTGTCCTTGAATTCCTTGCTCATCATCGAGTCGGTCCAGGCGTAGCGGCTGTTTTCGTGGCTGCGCATGAAGAAGCCGGGGCCCCGGGTCTTGATTTGCTTCACGGTCTTCCAGGTGGCCATGTCGATGATGCTGATGACCCCCTCGTTGAGGTTGGGCGTGGCCATCACGGTCTTGCCCTGCCACTGCCAGCTGATGCCGGAACCCAGGTGGGGCATGCCGGGCAACTCAAGATCGGCGATCTTCTTCCGCGCATCCAGGTTGACCACCTGACCGGTGACGGCGGCCTTGGCGTCGTTGCGCGAGGCGCCCATCAGTTCGTCGTAGCCCTGGGTGAAATAGAAATCATCGAGGTAATCGTCGAGGAAAGTCCGCTGCGGGTTGAGGAAGCCCTCGACAAAGGCGCCCTCCTTGTATTTGAAGTCGTGGATGACGCCGATGGGAACGTCCGGCGCCTTGGGATCGTAGGAGACCTCCCACACTTCCTTGACGTCCTTCAGGGCCGCCACGAAGCTCCGCCGCGGCGAGGCGTCGTAGACGGCCGAGACGCGGGAGCTGGCCTTGCCGTCCTTGTCCCTGACCGGGAGAATCTTTTTCAGGTTCAGGTCGGCGTCGAGAATGACCAGGCTGTGGGGCAGGTAGTTGGCCACTGCGACCCACTTGCCGTCTCCGGAAACCGCCGCATTGCGCGTGTTGATTCCGGCCCGCACCTCGGCCACCACCTTGAGGTTCCACAGGTCGAACTTGGTGATCCAGCCGTCGCGGGAGGCGAAGAAGACGTAGCGCCCGTCCGGGGTGAATTTGGGGCCGCCATGGAGGGCGAAACGCGATTGGAAGCGATGGATAGGCTCCAGTTTGTCCCCGTCCAGGACAGAAACGTGATGATCGCCGGACTCCACCACGACGAAGAGGTTGAGCGGATCGGCGGCAAAAGCGGGGGTGTCCGGCAGACTGCCGGGGGCGTGATAGACGGCGCGGGACGCTCTGATCTCGGCCTCACCCCAGGCAGGCACGGGCTTGATGGGAGTGTAGGCGTACTCCACCAGAGCCTTGATCTCGTCGGCCGCCAACAGCTGGCCGAAGGCCGGCATCTGGGTCGCGGCACGGCCTTCGCGAAGGACCTTCTCGGCTTCGGCCTTGCGCAGGCGCGCAAGGTTCTCCGGTAGCAGTGCGGGGCCGATGCCGCCCAGGCGGTCAGCGCCGTGGCAAGCGGCGCAGTGCTGCTTGAAATTGGCCGGGGCGTCGGCCGCTTGGGCCAGATTGGCCAGGGCCACCAGGAAGGAGGGGGCAAGACCGGCGACCGCGAGGAACCTCCCGTCGATCATGCGGCGATCTCCCCATCGTCCAGGTAGCAGCCCGGGTCTTCCGCCCAGGGGTCGCCGGTCATCTGCTGCGCCCGAACCCGGGTGTTGCCATTGCAGATCGGCAGGTAGGCACAGGTTCCGCAGCGTCCCTTGACCGCCCGCGGATACTGCTTGAGGCCCGCCATGAGGGGGTCGGCGGTATCGGGCCAGATTTGCGAAAAGGGCCGCTCCTTGACGTTGCCCAAGGTGTAATGCCACCACATGGTGTCCGGGTGCACGTTGCCCAGATTGTCGATATTGGCCACGTTGATACCCGACGAATTGCCGCCCCACTGGCGCAGCTTGGCTTCGACATGGGCAGCTTTTTCCGGGAAGCGACGGCGCACCCAGTGCAGGAAGTAGACGCCGTCGGCGTCGTTGTTGCCGGTGGTGAATTCCTTCTCCAGTCCCCGCTGATGATAGTCCCAGCAGGTCTCGAAAAGGAGATCCATGGCCCAGCGGGTGAGCTGGTGCCGGGCGTCATCCTTGCGGTTCTTGTTGCCGCGGCCGGCGTAGTTGAGGTGGGAGAAGTAGAAGCGGTCGATGCGTTCCTCCTCCACGAGCTTCAGCAAGCCCGGCAGGTCGTGGGCGTTGTCCTGGGTCATCGTGAAGCGCACGCCGATCTTGAGCCCGAGGTCGCGGCAAAGACGGATACCCTTCAGGGAAGCTTCGAACGCCCCTTCCAGGCGGCGGAACTTGTCGTGGGTGGCCCCCAGGCCGTCCAGGGAAACCCCCACGTAATTGAAGTCGCACTCGGCGATCTTAGCGATGTTCTCTTCGGTGATCAGGGTGCCGTTGGAGGACAGGCCCACATAGAAGCCCATTGCCTTGGCCCGCTTGGCGACTTCAAAAATGTCCGGCCGCAGGAGGGGCTCGCCTCCGGAAAGGATGAGCACAGGGACCCTGAACCCCTTGAGGTCGTCCATGACCGTATAGACCTGATCGGTGGACAGTTCTCCGGGAAAGTTGGTGTCGGCGGAGATGGAATAGCAGTGCTTGCACGTGAGGTTGCAGCGGCGAATCAAGTTCCAGATCACCACCGGCCCCGGCGGGTTGCGCTTGGGGCCGAGTGGGGTGGGGTCAGCCACTTCGGCCATGTATTGGGAAATGCGGAACATAGGGGAACTCGCCTGGGAAACGCCGCTATTCAACGGCAGAGCTGCAAGAATAGCCTTGACCCGGGTCAATCGAAAAACGAACGCAGGCCCTTTTCGTCGCCGAATATCAAACCTATCCCCTGTCGAAAATTTGATTCCGGCGTGCGCGAGCCACAGCCCGTGCCCCTAGCCGGCGCGAAAAATCGCGCGGATCCTTTTTCCTGCGGTGCTTTTGGAGTGAACCCAGGAGGCTGTCACCCTCTTGCGCTGCCCCGCGCCCCTGCTGCGGTCAGGCGTGGGTCCCTGGCCTGTCAGCCATTTGGGCACTCCAGGCGTTGTCCGAGGTGCACCACCGGCCTCCGGTATACTTCAGCCCTCCCCACGCCGGCGCCCTGGGTGCCAAAAAAAACCATGACCGACGGTCGCACCCCCGACGCTCCCACCGATCCCCTGCCCCCCGCCTGGCGCGACGCCGTCGCCGCTCGGCTGGCAGCCGGTGAAACCCTGTGTGCCTGGTTGGAGATCGACCTCGACCTCCGCCTGCGCTTCCGTCCAGGCCTCCTCGTGGTCACCGACGCCCGCCTGCTGGCCTGCGACCCGGAAAATGACGACTGGCAGGCCTGGGACTTCAGCGCGGAGCTCAACTTGGCGCACCACGACCACGCCGGGGTCGGCACTCTGGAATTGGCTGACCAAGCGGGGAGGCTGGGCTGCTGGCGGTATACCCTGGCCCACAACGTCGCGGCTCTCAAGCTGCAGCGGGAGTTCGAAGAACGCCGGGCAAGCCGGCTGACCGGCCGCCCCGTCGCCCAGCCGGATGAATTCGTCTGCCCCAAGTGCAAGGCCCCCCTGGAACCCGGTGTCGAAGAATGTCCCATCTGCACCCGGGAAACCTCGACCCCGCCCTCCACCTGGACACTTTTTCGCCTGTGGCGCTTCGCCCAACCCTACCGGGGGCAACTCCTGGCCGGATTCCTGCTCACCTTGGCGTCCACCGCCGCCACCCTGGTGCCGCCCTACCTGACCATGCCCTTGATGGACAACGTGCTGATTCCCTTTCAGAACGGCAAGCCCATCGACGTCGGCCTGGTCACGATGTACCTCGGCGGCCTGCTGGGCGCCGCCCTGGTCGCCTGGAGCCTGGGCTGGGCGCGCACCTACATCCTGGCCCTGGTCTCCGAGCGCATCGGTCGCGACCTCAGAACCACGACCTTCGAGCACTTGCTGCAACTGTCCCTCGAATACTTCGGGGGAAAACGCACCGGCGACCTGATGGCCCGCATCGGCTCGGAGACGGATCGCATCAACGTCTTCCTCTCCCTGCACCTCCTCGATTTTGCGACCGACGTGCTGATGATCGCCCTCACCGCGATCATCCTGTTTTCCATCCACCCCTGGCTGGCCCTGGTCACCCTTCTCCCCCTGCCCCTCATCGCCTGGATGATCCATCTGGTGCGGGATCGCCTGCGCACCGGCTTCGAGAAGGTGGACCGCATCTGGGCCGAGGTGACCAACGTGCTGGCCGACGTCATCCCTGGCATCCGCGTGGTCAAGGCCTTTGCCCAGGAAAAGCGCGAGGCGGCCCGCTTCCGCGAGGCCAATTATCACAACCTGGCGCTGAACGACCGCATCAACAAGACCTGGTCCCTGTTCGGCCCCACCGTGACGCTCCTCACCGAAATCGGCCTGCTGGTGGTGTGGGGCTTCGGCATCTGGCAGATCAGCAAGGGGGAGATCACCGTCGGCGTCCTGACCGCCTTCCTCGCCTACATCAGCCGTTTCTACACCCGGCTCGATTCCATGAGCCGCATCGTTTCGGTGACGCAAAAGGCGGCGGCCGGCGCCAAGCGCATCTTCGACATCCTCGACCACGTCTCCAGCGTGCCGGAGCCGACCCACCCGGTACATCTCAAGTCCGTGCGAGGCGAGATCGAATTGCGGAGCTGCGGCTTCCGCTACGGCACCCGCGCCGTCACCCGGGACGTCAGCCTGACCATCCATCCCGGCGAAATGATCGGTCTGGTGGGCCACTCCGGTTCAGGCAAAAGTACCCTGGTGAATCTGATCTGCCGCTTCTATGACGTCACCGAAGGCGCCGTGCTGATTGACGGCGTCGATGTGCGCTCGGTGCCGGTGGCCGAGTTCCGCCGCAATATCGGCCTGGTATTGCAAGAGCCCTTCCTCTTCTTCGGCACCATCGCCGAGAACATCGCCTATGGCAAGCCGGACGCCAGCCGGGACGAGATCATCGCCGCCGCCCGCGCCGCCCACGCCCACGAGTTCATCCTGCGCCTGCCCCACGGTTACGACTCGCTGGTCGGCGAGCGCGGCCAGGGCCTCTCCGGCGGCGAGCGCCAGCGCATTTCCATCGCCCGGGCCCTGCTCATCGACCCCAAGATCCTCATCCTCGACGAGGCCACCTCGTCCGTCGATACCGAAACCGAGAAAGAAATCCAGAAGGCCCTGGACAACCTCGTGCGCGGCCGTACCACCATCGCCATCGCCCACCGCCTGTCGACGCTGCGCAAGGCGGATCGCCTGGTGGCCATGGACCGCGGCCAGATCGTCGAAGTCGGCAGCCACGACGCGTTGATGGCCCAGGAGGGCCATTACTACCGCCTCTACCAGGCCCAGGCCCGCAACGTCGACACCGAACTGGAACTCTCCAGCGTCCCGACCCCGGTCAAGGAGCACACGGCATGAGCCCCACCGACCTGCAACTCTCGCGCAGCGCCTTCGGCCGCCTCATCCTCGCCACGCCCGAAGGCCCCCAGGAAGTGGTCCCGGTCCGTGCCTTTCCCATTGCCGAGCCGGACCGTGGCATTTCCCTGGTTGATGGCGACGGCCACGAGCGCGCCTGGATCGACCGCCTTGCCGAACTACCCGCCGCCCAAAGGGCACTGGTGGAAGAAGAACTGGGCAGCCGCGAATTCGTCCCGGAAATCCGCGCCCTCAGGGACGTCTCCAGCTTCGCCACCCCCAGCACCTGGCAGGTGGACACCGACCGCGGACCCTGTGCCCTGGTGTTGAAGGGAGAGGAAGACATCCGCCGCCTATCGCAGACCATGCTGATGATCGCCGACAGCAACGGAATCCAGTACCTGATCCGGGACCTGGGCCTCCTGGACCGTCAAAGCCGCCGGCTGCTCGATCGTTTCCTGTAGCGTGGCATTCGCCGCCGCTTTGCAGGATCATTACGCCTTCGGGTAATCCGGTTCGCGCACCGACACGTTAAGCGGGGACCGGCGCCCGCCTCAGCCGAAGCCTCTGCGGAAACCAAGAATCCATGAGCAAGAGAGAAATCGAATTCCTCAAGATCACGCACCTGAACGGCCCCAGCATGTGGACCTATCGCCCGGTGCTGGAAGCACTGATCGACATCCATGACCTGGAGGACGCTCCCTCCAACACCATTCCCGGCTTTTACGAGCGCCTTACTGCCTGGCTGCCCTCCCTGGTGGAACACCGCTGCAGTTACGAAGAGCGCGGCGGTTTCCTACGCCGGCTCCAGGAGGGCACCTGGCCGGGACACATCCTCGAGCACGTCACTCTCGAATTGCAGAATCTTGCCGGTCTGCCCGGCGGCTTCGGCAAGGCCCGCGACGGCGGTCGCCGCGGTGTGTACAAGGTGGTCGTGCGGGCCTGGCAGGAGGATGTTACCCGCGCCGCCCTGCACGCGGCCCGGGATCTGGTCATGGCCGCCATCGAAGACAAACCATTCGATGTCGCCGGCACCGTTGAACGCCTCTCGGACATGGCAGATTCCCTCTGCCTCGGCCCCAGTACGGCCAGCATCGTCGACGCCGCCGACGACCGCGACATCCCCACCATCCGCCTGATTCCCGACGCCAACCTGGTGCAGATCGGCTACGGTGCGGCCCTGCGCCGCATCTGGACCGCGGAGACCGACCGCACCAGCGCCATCGCCGAGACCATCTCCCGGGACAAGGATCTGACCAAATTCCTGCTATCGTCCTGCGGCGTTCCCGTGCCCGAAGGCCGCGAGGTGAATAGTCCCGAAGACGCCTGGGAAGCCGCCGTGGATATCGGCCTGCCGGTGTGCGTCAAACCCACAGACGGCAACCACGGCCGCGGCGTGTTCATCGACGTCAAGACCCGCGAAGAAATCGAACAGGCCTACGCCGTGGCGCTGGAGGAGGGCAGCGGCGTCCTGGTAGAACGCTCGATCCCCGGCACCGAGCACCGTCTGCTGGTGGTCGGCGGCACGCTGGCCGCCGCCTGCCGCGGCGACGTGGTATGCGTCGTCGGGGACGGCGTATCCACGGTGCGCGAACTGATCGAGAGCCAGATCAATTCGGATCCCCGCCGTGGCCAGACGGAGCTGCACCCCCTATCTCTCATCCGCCTCGATTCCGCTGCCGTCATGGAACTGTCCCGCCAGGGCCTGGAGGGGGATTCCGTCCCGCCCAGCGGCAAGGAAGTGCTGATCCAGCGCAACGCCAACCACGCCTTCGACGTCACCGATCTAGTCCATCCCGACAATGCCGCCCTCGCCGCCCTCGCCGCGCGCATCGTCGGCCTCGACATTGCCGGCATCGACCTGGTGGCCGAGGATATTTCCAAACCCCTGCTCGACCAGGGCGGCGCCATCGTCGAAGTCAATGCCGGACCCAGCCTGCTCATGCATCTCAAACCCGCCGTCGGCGAGCCGCGGCCGGTGGGCAAGTCCATCGTCGGCCACCTGTTTCCCGAAGGGCAGACGGGGCGCATTCCCATCGTCGGCATCACCGGCTCCAAGGGTAAGACTGCGGTCGCCCGCTTTCTTCGCCATCTGACCCTGCTTTCCGGCAAGTATGTTGCGCTCGCCTCCTCCGACGGCCTCTTCCTCGACCAGCGCCACGTCCAGAAAACCGACGCCTCCCATTGGGCACCGGCTCGCCGTGTACTGCTCAACCGGGCCGTAGAGCTAGCCATCTTCGAAAACGGCGCCCGCGCCATCCTCGGCGAGGGCCTGGCCTACGACCGTTGCCAGGTCGGCGTGGTCACCAACCTGGACCCGGAAGAGCAGCATCTGGATTACGCCATCGACGACCACGAAATGCTCTACAAGGTCTTTCGCACCCAGGTAGACGTGATCCTCAAGGGGGGCGCCGCGGTGCTCAATGCCGCCGACCCACAACTGGTCGAGATGTCCGAGCTCTGTGACGGCGAGGTCATCTTCTTCGCGGCCAGCGACGCCAATCCGGTGGTGGCCACCCACATCGGCAAGGGCGGCCGGGCCGTGTTCGCCCGCCGGGAAGAGTTGATCCTGGCCACCGGCAATACCGAGACACGCCTCGCCCGATTGGCCGATGTCCCCACCCTGCGTCAGGGAGAGGAAGTCTTCCGCCTCGAGAACGCCCTGGCGGCGGTGGCTGCCGGCTGGGCCCTCGACGTTCCGCTCGAACTGCTCGCTGCCGGCGTCAAGACCTTCGAGCAGGAAACCCAGGCCAGCCCCCGGCGCCAAAAGAAGAATTGATCCGCAGAGAGGAACAACGATCCATGGAAGTCTCACGCATTCGAGCCCTGCGCGGCCCCAACCTGTGGAGCCGCCACACCGCCATCCAGGCCATCGTCGAGTGCGCCGAGGCCGAGCGCTCCATCGACGCTCTGCCCGGCTTCGAAGCCCGCCTCCGGGAGCGCTTTCCCGAAATCGATTTCCTCAACGTCACCGGCCATGACGAGGTGATTTCCCTGGCTCACACCCTGGAATTCGCCGCCCTCGGCCTCCAGGCCCAGGCGGGCTGTCCGGTGACCTTCAGCCGGACCTCGGAAACCATAGAATCGGGCACCTTTCAGGTGGTCGTCGAATACAGCGAAGAAGACGTCGGCCGGCTGGCCTTCGAACTTGCCGAGCAACTGGTCAATGCCGCGCTGAAGAACGAGCCTTTCGACCTTGCGGACGCCCTGTACCGCCTCAAGGACCTCGACGAAGACGTCCGGCTTGGCCCTTCCACCGGTTCGATCGTCGCCGCCGCCGTAGCCCGCGGCATTCCCTACCGGAGGCTCACCCAGGGCAGTCTGGTGCAATTCGGCTGGGGTAGCCAGCAGCGCCGCATCCAGGCCGCCGAGACCGACATGAGCAGCGCCATCGCCGAATCCATCGCCCAGGACAAGGAACTGACCAAACAATTGCTTCACGCGGCCGGCGTTGCGGTGCCCCTCGGCCGCCCGGTCACCGATGCCGAGGATGCCTGGGCCGCGGCCCAGGAAATCGGCGGGCCGGTGGTGGTCAAGCCCCGGGATGGAAACCAAGGCAAAGGCATTTCGGTCAATATCCGCACCCGGGAGGAAGTCATGGCGGCCTACGAGACCGCCGTCGAATTCCGTGACGACATTCTTGTGGAGCGCTACCTTCCGGGCCACGACTTTCGCTTCCTGGTCATCGGCGACAAGCTCATCGCCGCCGCCCGGCGCGAACCGCCACAGGTGATCGGCGACGGCGAGCACACCGTCCGTCAGCTGGTCGAAATCGTCAATGCCGATCCTCGCCGCGGCGAAGGCCACGCGACTTCGCTGACCAAGATTCGCTTTGACGACATCGCCCTGGCGCGCCTCGCTCTGCAGGGACTGAACGCCGATTCGGTCCCGCCCAAGGGTACCCGTGTCATCCTGCGCAACAACGCCAACCTGTCCACCGGCGGCACCGCCACCGACGTCACC
>DAOLKI010000071.1:0-9299 GCA_035331665.1 Rhodocyclaceae bacterium | reverse complement strand
GCGCCTGCTACACCTGCCGTCATTTCACCCGCGCCTACCTGCACCACCTGTTCCGGGCCGGGGAGATCCTCGGCGCGCGGCTCAACACGATCCACAACCTGCACTACTACCAGATCCTGATGGCCGAAATGCGGGAGTCGATCGCCGCGGGGACCTTCGCCGCCGTTGCGGCCGACTTCCATCGGAACCGCCGGGCCGGGGCGCTATAATGCGCGGTTCGATTTTTTCGCCACGGAGCGCAATGTGCTGATTTCCAACGCTTATGCCCAGGCTGCCGGCGGGGCTGCCCAGGACCCGACGGGAGGCCTGATGGGCCTGTTGCCCATCATCCTGATGTTCGTCGTCCTCTGGTTCCTGATGATCCGCCCCCAGATGAAGAAGGCGAAAGAGCATCAGAAGATGGTTTCCGACCTGCAAAAAGGCGACGAGGTGGTGACCCAGGGCGGTCTGGTGGGTCGCATTTCCAAGGTGGGCGAAAACTACGTCTCCCTCGAAATCGCCGAGATCAAGGACACCCCGGTGGAAGTCTCGGTGCAAAAGACCGCGGTCGCCACCATCCTGCCGAAGGGCACGCTGAAGACCCTCTGAGCCGCGCCCCGTCGTGGCATGCGGTTCGGGGCGACACCCCGGCCGCCCTGTCCGGCGGCGCGCCGTTCCCGACTCACCCCTCCCGACCCACCATTCGCCACGCCACTTCATGAACCGCTATCCCCTCTGGAAGAACGCCCTCGTGGTCCTGGCCCTGATTGTCGGCCTGCTCTACACGCTGCCGAACTTCTTCGGCGAGGTGCCCGCGGTCCAGGTGTCCAGCGTCAAGGCCACGGTCAAGGTGGACGCCAAGCTT
Source organism: Rhodocyclaceae bacterium (assembly GCA_035331665.1). Classification (GTDB taxonomy): domain Bacteria; phylum Pseudomonadota; class Gammaproteobacteria; order Burkholderiales; family Rhodocyclaceae; genus JAEUNJ01. The sequence continues at coordinate 8,455 of DAOLKI010000071.1, read as the reverse complement.
TTTGCCAGGGTCGAGGATCTGCTCAAGTCGGCCGGCATCCCCCATCAGGGAATCTTCGCCGATCCGAATAGCATCCGGGTGCGCATGGCGGACACGGACAGCCAGTTGAAGGCCAAGGACGTGATCGAGAAGGCCCTGAACCCCGATCCGTCGGCTGCGGGCTACAGCGTCGCGTTGAACCTGCTTTCCGCCAGTCCGACCTGGCTCACCGGCATGCACGCGCTGCCCATGTATCTGGGCCTGGACCTGCGCGGCGGCGTGCATTTCCTGTTGCAGGTGGACATGAAGGGCGCGGTGACCAAGCGCATGGACGCGATGGCCGCCGACCTGCGCACGCTGCTGCGCGACAAAAACGTGCGCCACTCCGGCATCGCCCGCGACGGGCAGTCGGTCGTGGTCCGTTTCCGGGACGCCGACTTGCGGGAGAAGGCCCGCGCGGTCCTGCTCGACAACCAGCCGGACCTGCTCTTGGCGGAAGGGCAGGAAGGCGCGGACCTCAAGCTCATGGGCACCCTGAAGCCCCAGGCGATCAAGGCATTCCAGGAAGAGGCGATCAAGCAGAACATCGCCACCCTGCACAAACGGATCAACGAACTGGGAGTGGCCGAACCGGTCATCCAGCAACAGGGGGCGGACCGCATCGTCGTCCAGTTGCCCGGGGTGCAGGACGTCGCCCAGGCCAAGGACCTGATCGGCCGCACGGCCACCCTGGAGGTGCGCATGGTGGAACAGGCCGCCGTGGTCGGCAACGAGGCGCCCGTCGGCACGGACCTCGTTCCGGAGCGGCGCCGCGACGGTTCCACGGCCATGGTGGCGGTCAAGAAACAGGTGGTCCTCACCGGCGACCGGTTCAACGGCGCCCAGGCGACCTTCGACGAAAACCACCGACCGGCGGTGGCCGTCCAGCTCGATTCGGCCGGCGGCCGGATCATGCGCGACGTGACCCGCGAGAACCTGAAGAAGATGATGGCCATCATCCTCATCGAGAAGGGCAAGGCGGAAGCCATCTCGGTGGCGACGATCCAGGGCGAGTTCAGCAACCGCTTCCAGATCACCGGCATGTTCAGCCCGGAGGAAACCAACACCCTGGCCATCCTGATCCGCGCCGGCGCCATCGCGGCGCCGATGGAAATCATCGAGGAGCGGGTGATCGGTCCCTCCCTCGGCGCCGACAACATCAAGAAGGGCTTCGACTCCACCAAGTGGGGCTTCGCCGCCATCGCCGCCTTCATGGCCGCCTACTACCTGCTGTTCGGCTTAGTCTCCGTGCTGGCCCTGTCGGCCAACCTGCTCTTCCTGGTGGCGCTGCTGTCCCTGCTGCAGGCGACCCTGACCCTGCCGGGCATCGCCGCCATCGCGCTGACCCTGGGCATGGCCATCGACGCCAACGTTCTGATCAATGAACGCGTGCGCGAGGAACTGCGCAACGGCTCGACACCGCAGGCGGCCATCACGGCCGGTTACGAGCGGGCCTGGGGCACCATCCTCGACTCCAACGTGACCACGCTGATCGCCGGCGTGGCCCTGCTGATCTTCGGTTCGGGTCCGGTGCGCGGCTTCGCGGTGGTCCACTGCCTGGGCATCATGACCTCCATCTTCAGCTCGGTGGTGGTGTCGCGGGCATTGATCAACGTGATCTACGGCCGGCGGCGCAAGCTGGAGTCGGTCAGCATCGGCCAGGTCTGGAAGCCCGGCCTGGACAGCAAGTAAGGGGAGCCGCCATGGAATTCTTCCGCATCCGCAAAGACATCCCCTTCATGCGCCATGCGCTGGTGTTCAACGTCATTTCGCTGATCACTTTCGTCCTGGCCGTCGTGTTCCTGGCCACCAAGGGCCTGCACCTGTCCATCGAGTTCACGGGCGGCACCCTGATGGAGGTGAATTATGCCCAGGCGCCGGACCTGGACAAGCTGCGCGGCAAGCTGGAATCCGACGGATTCACGGACACCCAGGTGCAGAACTTCGGTTCCTCCCGCGACGTGCTGATCCGCGTGCCCCTGGGCAAGGACAGCGAGACGGCCAGGGTGGGCGAACGCGTGATGGCCAGCCTGGCCGCGGTGGGCGACGCGGCCGATCCGCCGCAGTTGAAGCGCGTGGAGTTCGTCGGCCCGCAGGTGGGCAAGGAACTGGCCTCCGACGGGGCATTGGCGCTGCTTCTGGTGGTGATCGGCATCGTCCTCTACCTCGCGCTGCGCTTCGAATGGCGTTTCGCCGTCTCCGCGATCATCGCCAACCTTCACGACGTGGTCATCATCCTCGGGTTCTTCGCCTTCTTCCAGTGGGAATTCTCGTTGCCCGTGCTGGCGGCCGTGCTCGCCGTGCTCGGCTATTCGGTGAACGAGTCGGTGGTGGTCTTCGACCGGGTGCGCGAGACCTTCAAGACCAAGCGCGGCCTCACCACCCCCGAGGTCCTGAACCACGCCATCACGAGCACCATCTCCCGCACCATCATCACCCACGGCTGCACCCAGATGATGGTCACGTCGATGCTGATCTTCGGCGGCGCCGCCCTGCACTATTTCGCGCTCGCCCTGACCATCGGCATCCTGTTCGGCATCTATTCCTCGGTGCTGGTGGCGAGCCCCCTTGTGATGTGGCTCGGCGTCTCCAGGGAACAGTTCATCAAGCCCAAGAAGCAGCGTATCGAGGGCGCGAACGAGGACGGCGCCGTCGTCTGAACTGTCGTTCTCCTTATAATCGGACGGGCCGCCTGCTCCGGCGGCCCTTTCGTTTCCGGAGACCACCATGGCGCGCACGATCAAGCTCTGGGACCTGCCCACGCGGGTCTTCCACTGGTCCCTCGTTATCTGCGTGGCCTGCGCCTTCGCCACGGGATGGATCGGCGGCAATGCCATGCCCTGGCACGGCCGCTTCGGAATCACGATCTGCGGTCTTCTGGCCTTCCGCATCGTCTGGGGATTCGCGGGGTCCACCTATGCCCGTTTCCTGCAGTTCGTCCGGGGGCCCGGGGCGATCCTGGCCTACCTGCGGGGCGAGTGGCGCGGCGTCGGCCACAACCCGCTGGGCGCCCTCTCGGTCCTGGGCATGCTTGCGGTGCTCGGATTCCAGGTGGGAACCGGGCTGTTCGCCAACGACGACATCGCCTTCAACGGGCCGCTGTACAACCTCGTGACCAAGGAGTTGAGCGACCGCGTCGCGGGCCTGCACCGGCTGGATTCGTGGCTCGTCCTGCTGCTGGTGACATTGCACCTGTCGGCCATCATGTTCTATGCCCACGTCAAAAAGGACAACCTGATCCGGCCGATGCTGACCGGCCGCCGGGACTGCGAATTCGAGGTCCCCGACGCGAAAGGGGGCGGCATGGCGGCGTTCCTCGTGGCGGCGGCCGTCGGTGTCCTGGTCGCCTACGCCGCCTCGGGAGCGTTCGTGCCTCCCCCGCCTCCGCCCCCTCCTTCCACGGAGCAACCGGCGTTCTGAAAAATGCAACGGCCGCCCTCAGGCGGCCGTCGGCGGCGGCGAGCCGTATCCGGCCGGATGCGGCCGAATGCGGGGCTCAGTCCTCCTGGCGGAACTTGTCGTGGCACCCCTTGCACGCTTCGCCGAGCTTGCCGAACTGGGCCTTGACGGCCCCTGCATCGCCCGCGGCAGCCACCTTGGCCATCTCGTTGGCCTCCTTCACGTAGGCGCCGCCGTATTTGGCCAGGTTCTCCCGGTCGGAAAAATAGTCCTTGCTGACCCGGGTGTTCTTCCATCCCTTGCCGCTATCGGTCCCGGGCTGGTAAAGGGAGCCCATCTTGGAATTGGCGATGGCCTGGATCACATTGGCGGCCTCGACGACCTGGTCCTTGTTGAACGTGCCATCGAGGTTGGCCTTGATCCGGCCCATGCTCCAGGCCTGCGTGTGCATCGCCGACTGGCGCCAGCGGATCTGGTCCTCCGCCTTGCCGATGACCTGGGCGGCGGCGACGCCGGAACCGATGGCGAGGGCGAGGCCCAGGGCCAGGGTCTTCGTGCTTGCTTTCATCTCGTGTCCTCCGTGTGGTGGGGTTGCGGGGGATTCCCGCGGGGTAAACAGCCGGTGAGGCGGTTTATTCCATCGCCCCGCCGGCGAATACGTGCTTGATGCGCAACATCGCGCCCTGGGCGCCCTCGATCGCCAGCAGCCGATCGATGTTGGGATGCTTGCCGGGATGCTTGCGCGCATCCTCGGTGTGTTCCGCGTACAGTTCGAGACCTTTCTTCGCCGCCTCGGCGTCGATGGCTCCGTACAGGTGGCCCAGATGGTTGTACACGGCGAGGGAACCGGTCTGGCCCTGCTTGTTCTCGATGGTGGCCACCACCGCGCCGTCCCCGTCCATGAGCTGGATGGCCGCGAGATGGGCCACACCGGGCAGGTGCTTCAGGTTTTCCGCGAAGCCCATGCTCAGATTTCCCTCGCCAGGCGCGCGGCGTCGCCCACGTAGCTGGCAGGTGTCATGGCCAGCAGCCGGGCCTTGTCCTCCGCCGGAATCGCCAGGGCCTGGATGAACTCCCGCAGCGCATCGCGCTCGATGCCCTTGCCGCGGGTGAGCTCCTTCAATTGCTCGTACGGGTTGGCGATGCCGTGGCGGCGCATGACCGTCTGCACGGGCTCCGCCAGGACTTCCCAGCAGGCATCCAGGTCCTCGCGCAGCCGCGCCTCGCTCGCTTCCAGCTTGCCCAGGCCGCGGCGGGTGGAGTCGTAGGCAAGGATCGAGTACCCGAAGGCGACACCCATGTTGCGCAGCACGGTGGAATCGGTCAGGTCCCGCTGCATGCGCGAGACCGGCAGCTTTTCCGACAGATGGCGGAGAACGGCATTGGCCAGGCCCAGGTTGCCCTCGGAATTCTCGAAGTCGATGGGATTCACCTTGTGCGGCATCGTGGACGAACCGATCTCCCCTTCCTTGAGCTTCTGCTTGAAATAGCCCAGGGAGATGTATTGCCAGAGGTCCCGGTCGGCGTCGAGCAGAATGGTGTTTGCGCGGGCCACGGCGTCGAACAGTTCGGCCATGGCGTCATGGGGCTCGATCTGGATCGTGTAGGGATTGAACTCCAGGCCCAGCGACTCGACGAAGCTGCGGTTGAAGGACGCCCAATCGACTTCCGGATATGCCGACAGGTGGGCGTTGTAGTTGCCAACGGCACCGTTGAACTTGGCCGTCAATGAAACGGCCGCGATGCGTTCCCGGGCCCGGATCAGGCGCGCGGCGATGTTGGCCATCTCCTTGCCCAACGTCGTCGGGCTTGCCGGCTGGCCATGGGTCCTCGACAGCATGGGAAGCGCCGCCAGCGCGTGCGCGAGTTCCCGGAAACGGGCAATGAGCCCATCCAGGCCGGGCAGCAGGATGCCGTCCCGGGCATCCTTCAGCATCAGGGCATGGGAAACGTTGTTGATATCCTCCGAGGTGCAGGCGAAGTGGATGAACTCGCCCACCTGCAGTACCTCCCGATTCCCTGCGAAACGCTCCTTGAGCCAGTACTCGACAGCTTTGACGTCGTGGTTGGTGCGCGCCTCGATGGCCTTCACCGCCGCCGCATCGGCGGGGGAGAAGCCGGCGACGCACAGGTCCAGTTCCGCGGCCGTGTCGCCGGAAAAAGGCCGAACCTCGGGAATCGCCGGGGCTGCGGCCAGGGCCTTCAACCACGCCACTTCGACCCGGATGCGGTTGCGTATCAGGCCGAACTCCGAGAAGTGGGCGCGCAGGGGTTCCACCTTGGCGGCATAGCGTCCGTCCAGGGGGGAAAGGGCAGTGAGAACGGCGAGTGGATCGGTCATGGGCGTCTGTTTTTCCGGGTGCGGCGGCTGGGCGCGGTCGGGCTCGGAGGGCGGGTCAGGCATGTGCCCCGTGGGGCGGCGGATTCTAACATGGCGACGGCGGCGGGTCGGCCGGCGCCGGAAACCCGGGTGATATACTCGGCCGACGTCTTCCGGCCCCCCATGACGATGAAACTGATCGGTTCCCTGACCAGCCCCTATGTCCGCAAGGCCCGCATTGTCCTGGCCGAAAAGAAGTTCGATTACGACTTCGTGCTCGATTCTCCCTGGACCACGGATACGCGGGTCCCGCAACACAATCCGCTCGGAAAGGTTCCGGTCCTGCTCCTGGACGACGACAGTGCGCTGTACGATTCCCGGGTCATCGTCGAGTACCTGGACAACGTGACGCCCAACAACCGCCTGATCCCGGCATCCGGGCGGGAACGGATCACGGTTAAACGCTGGGAAGCCCTCGCGGACGGCGTCTTGGACGCGGCCGTGACGGCGCTGCTGGAGGGCAGGCGGCCCGATGGCGAGCGCAGCGCGGCGTGGATCGACCGCCAGAAGGGCAAGGTGGCGGCCGGGCTGCGCAGTCTCGCGGAGGATCTCGGCGAGCAGGCCTGGTGCCACGGAACCGCCTTTTCCCTGGCGGATATCGCCACGGGTTGTGCCTTGGGCTATCTCGCGTTCCGGTTTCCCGAATGGAACTGGCGGGAAGAACACCCGAACCTGGCGCGCCTCTACGACAAACTGATGCTGCGGGCATCGTTCCAGGACACGGTGCCCCGCGACTGAGCCCGCCGCGTCGCGTTTTCCGGATTCCCGGCTCCCCGGCCGGCGGCAACCGCGCTCAGAAAGCCATGCAGACGGTCAGGGAGTCGCCTTCGACATATCTTGAAACGGCCGGCCGCAGCGCGGAAACGCCGGGCCGGAACGCCTGGGGAATACCCGTTTCGCGGGCCGCACGCATCCTCCCCGCGCCGGACATTCCGTCGTCCAGGAGCCGGTCGAGGCGTTCCGCCGCGCGGGCCGGAATTCCTGCCGAACACATGATCTGCGCACCCGAGAGTCCCGCAATGGGTCCGCCGTCTCCCGCCTGGATGCCGATCCGTCCGCCGAAGGCATTGCGCGGCAGGTAGGTACGACGGCGTTCTTCTCCCCGGAATTCGAAGAGTCCCCCGGCCAGCCGCGCGGCCCGCAGATGCTGCCAAAGAAGAAAGGACTCGTCGCCCGAATCCTCCGAATTCCATCCTCCGTCGATGACACCGTCTCCGGCGCCGACCGCGGTCGCGATGTCGGGAAAGCGTCCCGCCGCCGGGTCGTCTCCGGGCAGTTGCCGGTAGATGGACCGGTAGGCTTCGAGCATCACGGGCGCCTCGCGGAACTCGGCGGCCAGCGATCTGACCTTGGAGCTATCCACCCATTCGGCAGCCTTGACGCTGGTGGCGAGCACCAGGCTCAAGGTCACCAGCAGGACGGCGATTTCCACCAGGGTGAACCCCCGGGTACGTTTTGACACGGCAGTTCCGACGAAAATGCCGGCGAACGCCGGCGACGGCCGCTTTATATTCCACCATCCCGGGGTATCCCGAGGAAGCACGTCACGGCCTGGTCGGAACGGACCGGAATCCCGTGACGCACTGCGCGGCGCTCACGAAATGATGCCGCCTCCGAGGCAAACCCGGCTTTCGTAGAGCACGGCGGACTGGCCTGGCGTCACGGCCCATTGGGGCGCCGCGAAGACCATTTCGCAGGACCCGCCGTCGACCCGCTCGACCTCGCACGCCGCATCGGGCTGGCGATAACGGGTCTTGGCGGAATAGACCCAGTGGACGTGCGGTCGGTCCGCGGGGGCGTCCCCCGCCACCCAGGACAGATTCGATGCCGTCAGGCGATCGCGCATCAGGGCCGGATGTTCGTGCCCCTGGACGACGAGCAGCACGTTCCGCCCCATGTCTTTTCCGGCCACGTACCAGGGCTGCTCCGGGGCACCGCGCACCCCGCCGATTCCCAGCCCTTCCCGCTGCCCCAGGGTGTAGTACATGAGGCCCTCGTGCCGGCCGACCACGCGGTCGCCTTCGAGGCTGCGGATTTCGCCCGGCCGGCGCGGAAGATAACGGGCCAGGAACTCCCGGAAAGGACGCTCTCCGATGAAACAGATCCCGGTCGAATCCTTCTTGCCATGGTTCGCGAGGCCGGCATCGCGGGCGACGGCCCTCACTTCGCGCTTCAGAAGATGGCCGATCGGGAACAGCGTCCGGGCCAGTTGCCGCTGGTTCAGGCGGTGCAGGAAGTAGCTCTGATCCTTTCCCCCGTCCTCGGCCTTGAGCAACTGAAACCGTCCCAGGAACTCGCGCACCTGCGCATAGTGTCCCGTCGCGATGCGTTCCGCGCCGAGACCCACCGCATGGTCCAGGAAGGCCTTGAACTTGATCTCCGAGTTGCACAGGACGTCGGGATTCGGCGTGCGCCCGGACTCGTATTCCCGCAGGAACTCCGCGAAGACGCGGTCCTTGTACTCGGCGGAGAAATTCACCACTTCCAGGTCGATCCCGATCACGTCGGCGGCCGAGGCGGCATCCACCAGGTCCTGGCGCGAGGAGCAATACTCGGCGTCGTCGTCGTCCTCCCAGTTCTTCATGAAGAGGCCGACCACCTCGTAGCCTTCGCGCTTGAGCAGCAGCGCGGCCACCGAGGAATCGACCCCGCCCGACA
>DAOLKI010000070.1:0-9369 GCA_035331665.1 Rhodocyclaceae bacterium | reverse complement strand
GCTTGAGGTTGCCGAGCAGGGAATGGACGAGAACGCCGTCGCAGGTCTCGATGGCGACCTTGGCGAGATACTCGTGGGAACGGTGCATCGGATTGCGGGTCTGGAAGGCGGCGACCTTGCTCCAGCCCATGGAGTCGAACAGGGCGCGCGTCTCCTTCGGCGACATGAACAAAGTGCCGTACTTCTCGGGGAAGTCGCCCTGGGACAGGACCTTGACCGGTCCGGCCAGGTTCACGTCGCCCTGCTCCATCACCATCTTCACGCCGGGGTGCTCCAGATCGGTGGTCTTGAAGACCATCGCGCACTCGTGGGCCTTGTCGATGGAATACTTCTCGGTGACCAGCATGGTGGCGAGGATCGAGCCGTCGTCCGGGTCCGCCAGGGCGATTTCCTTGCCGGTCTGGAATTTGTCGGCGTCCGCCTTTGCGGCCGACAGCGTGATCGGGATGGGCCAGAAGAGGCCCGATGCCATTTTCATGCCATCGCAGACGCCTTCCCAGTCGGCGCGGGTCATGAACCCTTCCAGCGGCGTGAATCCGCCGATGCCCAGCATGATGATGTCGCCCTTCTCGCGGGAGCTGACGACCAGTTTCGGCAGAGAGGCCGCGCGGGCCAGTTCCGCAATCAGCGCTTCCCCTTCGAGCAGCAGGGGCCGCAGATTGCCGCCCCCGTGCGGATTGACCAATGCCATGACTCCTCCCGCCTGTTATTCGAGCGGGTCGAAGGCTAGCATTTCCGAAATACGCTTCCGAACGTATTTTTCGATGCTGGAATAAGGGCCGCGAATTTTGCGATGGGCACCTTTGATCCAGATCAATGGCGCCACTGGCGGGCCGCCGGGCCGACGGTTCCGGGCGTCGTCAGGGACGCTTGTGCTTGGCCTCTTCGGCTTGTTGCCGCTTGAGTTCGCGCAGTCTCGAATCGACTTGGGATTGCTCGTAGAAATCGCCGTCACCGGCCTTCTGGGCGAACTGCAGTTGTTCGATGGCGGCCAGCAACTGGCCCTGGAGGTAATAGGCTTCCGCCTGCGCCCGATGCTGTTGCAGGCGCTTGCCCAGAATTGCATAGGCCTTCGCCTGGAGCGCGTGGGACCGCGCGTCCGTCGGATAGTCCTGGAGGTCCGCATTGACGACCTTCAAGGCTTCGGCCGCGCGGCCGGCTGTCAACAGATTGTCGGTCAGGGCGTAGGAGATCGCCCGCTCCTGGGGAAACCGCGCCAGGGCGGCCGACAGGATGGCGACGGCCGCCGCCGGATCGTTCTGGCGCGTCCGCAATTCGGCCGCGAGGGTTTCCAGCAAAGGGGAAGTTACCCTCAGCCGGCGCAATTCCTGAACCTCCTTTTCGGCCGCCGGATAGTTCTTTGCCCGCATCAAGGCCTGGGCCAGCCCGTAACGCGTCGCCGCCTCCGAATTGAATTTCCGCTCGCGCACCTGGTGCGAAAAATCCTGCACCGCATCCTGCGGGGTCCCTTCCTGGGCCCTCAGCTTCGCCCGGATGAGCAGGAAGTCCAGGCTGTCGGCCACCTGCCGGTAGGGGCGTTGCTGGATGCGGTTCTCCATGTCGGAGATCCGGTCCGTGGTCAGGGGGTGGGTCCTCAGGTAACCCGGCGCGTTGTTCTCGTACAGGCGTCCGAACCGCTGGAGGCGTTCGAAGAAGCTGCCCATCCCGCGGACATCGTAGCCGGCCTTCTCGAGCAACTGGATGCCCAGTCGGTCCGCTTCCTGCTCGAAGTCCCGCGAGTAGTTGAGTTGGTGCTGGATGCCGGCCGCCTGCCCGGCGACTGCGGCGCCCAAGGCCACGTCCGGATTGCTGCGCGCCGCCAGAATGGCGATCGCCAACGCCGCGAGTGTCCCGATCTGCGATTGGCTCTGCTTCCCGACGAGCCGCGCCAGATGGCGCTGCGTCACATGGGAGATCTCGTGGGCGAGCACCGACGCCAGTTCGGACTCCGATTGGGCGGCCAGGATGAGTCCCGAGTGGACGCCGACGAAACCGCCGGGAAGGGCGAATGCGTTGAGGGTCGAATCCTTCAGGGCGAAGAATTCGAACTCCTGGCGCGCCTCGGCCGCCTGGGCGACGAGACGACCACCCAGGCGGTTCAGGTAACCATTCAGTTCCGGGTCGTCCATATAGGTCGGCTCCCGCAACCGGATATCCCGCATGATGGTCTCGCCGACCCGTTTCTCGGCCAGTGGCGTCAGGTCCGATTGGGCCGACTCTCCCAAGTCCGGAAGTCCCTGGGCGATCGCCGGGGGCAGGACGATGACCGCCATCAGGCACATCAGGCGAAAAAAGGATTTCATCCGGCCTATGATACAAACTTTGCCCGGCGCGGCCGCCGGGGTGATGGTAAGGATTCGTAAATGGCCGAGGCGGCCCTGGAGAGATCGATGAACGACCCGTCCCCGTTGACCCATTTCGACCCCCAGGGGCAGGCGCACATGGTGGACGTCGGCGGCAAGGCGGAGACGCGCCGGGTCGCCCGCGCCATCGGACGCATCCGGATGCAGCCGGCGACGCTCGCGCTCGTCCGGTCCGGGACGGCAAAGAAGGGGGACGTGCTGGGGATTGCCCGCATCGCCGCCATCCAGGCGACGAAACGGACCGGCGAATTGATCCCCCTCTGCCACCCGTTGGCCTTGACCCGGGTGGCGGCGGAGTTTCGCATCGATCCGGAAGACTCGGCCGTGGTCTGCGAAGCGACGGCCGAAACGGTCGGGCGGACAGGGGTCGAGATGGAGGCACTGACGGCCGTGTCGGTGGGTTTGTTGACCGTATACGACATGTGCAAGGCGGCCGACCGCGGCATGCAGATAGAAGGCATACGGCTGCTGGAGAAGCAAGGCGGCCGATCGGGCCACTGGAAGGCGGAGGATTGACCGTTCAGGCAAGCCCCGGAGGTGCCGGCGCCTCGCAACGGATGACATGAGATACCCTAATCCGGGGATAAGCACGATAACTTGTGCCGCCTGCGACCAATCGCCACAATCGCTGCTTGACTATCGAAACACCCCCCAGGGGACTCATCAGGAGGAAAACCATACGATGGATACGATACGCAGACAATTGCTGAAGGGGGCCGGTGCCACCGGAGCGCTGGCTGCCGCCCTGGCAGCGGGCCTGCTGAAACCCACCCAGGTGCTTGCCAACGAATGGAATCGCGCCGCGTTCGAGGCCAAGGAATCGCCGGCCGTCCTGAAGGCTCTGGGCGCGGGAAGTTCGTCGGATTCAAAGGACCTCCTGCTCAAGGCGCCTGACATCGCGGAAAATGGCGCCGTGGTCCCGGTGGACGTGGTCAGCAACATCCCCAATACCATTTCCATCGCCATTCTGGTGGACAAGAACCCATTCCCCCTGTCGGCCGCATTCGATTTTGCGAGCGGGGCCATGCCGGAGATGTCGGTGCGACTCAAGCTCGGGCAGACTTCCGTCGTCAAGGCCGTCGCGAAGACGGCGGACGGCAAGTACTACACGGTCCAAAAGGAAGTGAAGGTCACCGTCGGCGGCTGCGGCGGCTGATCGACAACAGCGGAACAGGAAGGAGAAAAGAATGGCAGATCCGATGAAAATCCGCGCCCAGATGAAGGGCGACGTGGCGGAGGTTCGCGTGTTGATGGCCCACGCCATGGAGACCGGCCAACGCAAGGACAATGCAGGGAACCTGGTGCCGGCCCACTTCATCCAGCAAATCACCGTGGAGGTGGGCGGCAAGCTCGTCATCCAGGGCCAGACGGGCACGTCCGTCTCCCGGAACCCGGTCTTTGCCTTCAAGGTGAAGGGCGCAAAGGCCGGAGACAAGGTCGTGGTCAACTGGGTGGACAACAAGGGCGAGAAACGCACCGACGAGGCCGCGATCACCGCCTGAACGCAGGCAACGGGTCCGGGTATCCGGCCCCGGGGTATGCACCAAGAGCCCGGCGCACGGCGACCGGGCCGACGTACCTACCAACGGAGGAGAGATCATGCGAAACGCATTGACACTGGCCATCGTCGCGGCGGTGGCCGGCTCCCTGCCCACCATGGGCTGGGCGCAGACCAAACCCGTCGCAGCCCGCAAGCCGGCGGCAGCGGCCGTCGTTCAGAAGGCGGAGGAAAAGGACGCCGCCACCCTGGAGTTCGAGAAGTTTCGCGCCGAGATGGAAGACAGCAATCCGGCGGAACTCTTCGAAGCCAAGGGCGAGGAACTCTGGAAGACTAAACGAGGACCCCGCAACGTTTCCCTGGCGGAGAGTTGCGACCTGGGCCTCGGCGTCGGGGTGGTCAAGGGCGCGTACGTCCAGACGCCCCGCTACTTCCGCGATGCGGACGCCGTCATGGACGCGGAGCGGCGCATCGTTTGGTGCATGGTGGAAAAGCAGGGCGACAAGTTCGAGGACATCGCCAAACGCCCGTTCGCCACGGACACCCATACGCCCGACATCACCAGCCTGGTGACCTACGTGGCCAGCCAGTCCCGCAACATGAAGCTGGCCGTGCCCCTCGACGATCCCAAGGTGCGCGAGGCCTACGAAATCGGCAAGGAGATGGCCGCCTACCGGGCCGGCCCCTACGACTTCTCGTGCAACACCTGCCACGGAGCCGACGGCCGCCGAATCCGCATGCAGACCTTGCCGAACATCAGCACGCCGCAAGGGGCATTGCGTGGCGTGCAGGGCTGGCCCGGGTACCGCATGACGGGCGGCGTGATGCTGACCCACCAATGGCGCATGGGCGACTGTTTCCGACAGCAGCGGTTTCCGGAGCCCAAATACGCTTCGGATGCGGTGGCCTACCTGCTGACCTACCTGATCGGCACCGCCAACGGCCTGGAGTACAAGGGCCCGGGCATCAAGCGTTGAAGGGGATTACCATGCACCGCATGCACATCATCGCGTCCGCCATGGCGATCATGGCCGCCAGTCTGCCCGCCTCCGCCGATGCCGAACGGCGGGCCGTCGCCATTGCCGTCTTCAAGAAGGATTTCCAGCCGCGCGGGCAGGCCGGGCTCGATCGCCTTGCCGAGGATGGCGTCCAGGCCCTCTGCAACCGGACCGGCAACAATCCGCCGGGCTACGTCGCGCAACGCCTGGAGGCCGACCAGTTGGCCGGGGTGCGCTACCCGGCGGACGGGAAACTGATGGGCGACTGGAAGCAGGGTGAGCAGATCGCCCAAAGCGGCCGCGGTTTCACCTGGACCGACAACCCGGGACTCCCCGTCGGGGGAAACTGCTACAACTGCCACCAGATTGCGCCAAAGGAGTTGGCCTTCGGGACCGTGGGACCCAGCCTTTATCAATTCGGCAAACTGCGCGGCAGCGGGCCTGATGTCCAGAAGTATGTGTACGGCAAAATCTTCAATGCGAAGGCCTTCAATCTCTGCTCCGAAATGCCGCGCTTCGGGCATGCAGGCGCCTTGAACGAGCAGCAGATCCGACACCTGGTCGCCTTGCTCCTCGACCCGGAATCCCCGGTCAACAAGTAGGCGCGGGGGCCCCGTGCCCCCAGCGTCGCCTTTCCTCCCCGACTCGGAAGCACGCTTCCCCCGACGCCCATGAACCGCCGCGAGTTTCTGCATATCCTCGCCGCCGGCGCCGCCGCCGGCATGGCCCTCGATTCCGCCGATCTTCTCGCCGCCGAAGGTGGCGGGAAGATGTACGACCTCCCGCGCTTCGGCAACGTGCATTTGCTGCATTTCACCGACTGCCATGGGCAGCTGTTGCCGATCCACTTCCGGGAACCGAGCGTCAATCTCGGTGTCGGCGACGCGACGGGGAAACCCCCGCACCTGATTGGCGAACACCTGCTGAAGGCCTTCCGCATCGGGCGGGGCTCCCCCGAGGCCCACGCCTTCACTTATCTCGATTTCGAACAGGCGGCCGGAACCTACGGCACCGTGGGCGGGTTCGCGCATCTGGCCACGCTCGTCAAACGGCTGCGGGCCTCCCGGCCCGGTGCCCTGCTCCTGGATGGCGGCGACACCTGGCAGGGCTCCGCCACTGCCCTGTGGACCAAGGGCCAGGACATGGTGGACGCCTGCCGCCTGCTCGGCGTGGACATGATGGCCCCGCACTGGGAGTTCACGCTGGGCCATGAGCGGGTCAAGGAGATCGTCGACAAGGATTTCAAGGGCCGGATCGAGTTCCTGGCCCAGAACGTCAAGACCGCGGACTTCAACGACCCGGTCTTCGCCCCCTATGCCATCCGGGAGATGAACGGTGTCCCGGTGGCGGTGATCGGCCAGGCGTTTCCCTACACACCCATCGCGAATCCCCGTTACATGGTCCCGGACTGGACCTTCGGCGTCCAGGAAGACGAGATGCAGAAGGTGGTGGACGAGGTGCGGGCCAAGGGCGCCCGGGTGGTGGTGGTCCTGTCCCACAACGGGATGGACGTGGACCTCAAACTCGCCTCCCGGGTGCGGGGCATCGATGCGATCCTCGGCGGGCACACCCACGACGGGGTGCCCCAGCCGGTGACCGTCGCCAACCCGGGCGGGCGGACTTTGGTGACCAATGCCGGGTCGAACGGCAAGTTCCTGGGTGTCCTCGACTTCGACGTCAGGGAAGGCAGGATCTCCGACTTCCGCTACCGGTTGTTGCCCGTCTTCTCCCGCCTTCTTCCGGCAGACCCGGAAATGGCGGGCCTGATCGAGAAGACGCGCGCGCCCTTTCTGCCGCGCCTGACCGAGAAGCTCGCGGTGACCGAAGGTTTGCTTTACCGGCGTGGCAATTTCAACGGCTCGTGGGACCAATTGATCCTCGACGCCATGCTCGAGGTCAAGGGCGCGGACATCGCGTTCTCGCCCGGTTTCCGATGGGGCACCACGCTCCTGCCGGGACAGGCGGTAACGTTCGAGCACCTGATGGACCAGACGGCGATCACCTATCCCTATTCCACGTTGACCGAGATGACCGGGGAACAGATCAAGACCATCCTGGAGGACGTCGCGGACAACCTGTTCAATCCGGACCCTTACTACCAGCAGGGGGGCGACATGGTACGTGTGGGCGGCATGACCTACGCCTGCGTCCCCAACGCGCGGATCGGCGGCCGCGTCCAGGACATGCGTCTGCACGGGAAACCCATGCAGGCCGACCGCAGGTACAAGGTGGCCGGCTGGGCGCCGGTCGCCGAGGGCGCCCAGGGCGAACCGATCTGGGAGGTTGTCGCGCGCTGGCTCCGGGACCGCAGGACGATCACCCCGCGTCGCCTGAACAACCCGCGTCTGTCGGGCGTCGACGGCAATCCGGGCATGGCCTGAGAAAGGCACTGGCTCGGGCTCCCGTCCCGCGGGAACGGGCTGCCTTAGAATGCCGCCATGAAGATCCACAAAGGCGGCATGTGGGCCATGGTCGTCGTTCTCGCCACCGTAGGCGGTTTTGCGGCGTTCCGGTATTTCGGCGGCGGAAACGAGGGGCCACGCTTCAAGCTGGTGAAGGTCGAACGGGGCCCCTTGAGCGCCCAGGTATCCGCTTCCGGCACCCTGAATCCGGTCGTTTCGGTCCAGGTCGGCTCCCAGGTGTCGGGGCAGATCAAGGAAATCCTGGTCGATTTCAACTCGGACGTGAAAGAGGGCCAGGTCATTGCCCGCATCGATCCGGAGACCTTCGAATACCGGGTGCGCCAGGCGGAGGCCGATCTGGAGGCGACCCGCTCCGCTGTACTGGTCCAGAAAGCGGAGGTGTTCCGCGCCCGGGTAAACCTCACGGACGCCGAACGCGATTACGAGCGCAAGAAGACGCTCGTCGAAAAGAATTTCATCGCCCCGGCAGACCGCGACAAGTCGCTGACGACCATGGAGGCGGCCCGCGCCCAATTGCAGGTCGCGGAGGCTCAGGCACGCAACAGCGAATCCACCGTCAAGCAGCGCGAAGCCCAGCTCGCCCAGGCCCGGGTGGATCTTGAGCGCACGGTGATCCGGGCGCCGGTCACCGGCGTCGTGGTCAAACGCAGCATCGAGCCGGGACAGACGGTGGCCGCCAGTCTCCAGGCCCCGGAACTTTTCATCATCGCCCGTAACCTGACGGACATGCAGGTGGAGACCTCGATCGACGAGGCGGACGTCGGAAGGATCCGCCTCGGCCAGAAGGCGACCTTCACGGTCGATGCCTTTCCGGGTCGGGGTTTCGAGGGCACGGTGATGCAGATCCGCAAAGCCGCCCAGGTGGTCTCGAACGTGGTGACCTATACGGTGATCGTTTCGGCGTCGAATCCGGAACTGATCCTGCTTCCCGGCATGACGGCCAACGTGCGCATCGTCACTCTCCGCAAGGACTCGGTCCTGAAGGTCTCCAACGCCGCGTTGCGGTTCCGTCCAGCGGTGCCGGACGGCAAGGGCGTGGCCGGCGGGACGGCCCTTACCGGGGAAGGGCCCCCGACCGGGGGATCCGCCGCGATGGGCACGTCGCAACTGCGCGACCGCCTGGTGAGCGAACTGAAACTCGATGGCGATCAGCAGGCCAAGCTCGACGCGATCCTCGGCGAACTGCGCGGCAAGAGGGCCGCAGCGCGGGATATGCCCGATGCCGAGAAGGCCCGAGCCCAAGATCGATTGCGGGCGGAAGCGCGGGAGCGAATCGCGGCGATCCTGACACCCGACCAGCAAAAACGGTATGCGGAATTGAGCGCGGAACCCGATGCGGGTCGCGCGAACGCGGGTGGAACTTCCGGACGGATCTGGGTGGTCGATGTGGACGGCAGGCCGAAGGGCATTCCGGTCCAGACGGGAATCACCGACGGAACGCTGACCGAACTCGTCGCGGGAGAAGTGGCCGACGGGATGGAGGTCATCGCCGGAACGGCGACGGGCACGGGTAGCGGAAAGGCTGCCGGCCTGCCGAGTCCGCGCTTCTGACCATTCACGCCAGTGAACGCGCCTCTCGTCCGCACGCGGGACCTCGCCAAGCACTACGAGATGGGCGACGCGGCAGTGCAGGCCCTGCGGGGTGTCAGCCTGGACATCGACGCTGGCGAGTTCGTCGCCGTGATGGGACCGTCGGGCTCCGGCAAGTCCACCTTCATGAATCTGCTCGGCTGCCTGGACCATCCGAGCGGCGGCGAGTATTGGCTTTCCGGCCAGGAAGTCTCCCGTCTTTCCGGCGATGCATTGGCGGCGGTGCGCAACCGGAAGATCGGCTTCGTGTTCCAGCACTTCAATCTGTTGCCCAGGACGTCGGCACTGGACAACGTCGCATTGCCTCTCCTGTATCGGGGCGCCACAGCCCCCGAGCGACGCGACAAGGCGATGAGATGCCTCGTGGAGGTGGGACTGGCCGACCGTTGTCACCACCAGCCCACCCAGTTGTCCGGCGGCCAGCAGCAGCGCGTGGCCATCGCCCGGGCCCTCGCCAACGACCCGATACTGGTGCTCGCCGACGAACCGACCGGAGC
>DAOLKI010000069.1:0-9456 GCA_035331665.1 Rhodocyclaceae bacterium | reverse complement strand
GCAGCTTGCCGTTCTTCGCGTCGATGACGAAGAAGAAGCCGTTGCGGTCCGCCTTGCCGCCGAGGATGCGGCCATCCTTGGTCGTGTAGGTCACGAACTCGTTGACGCCGTCGAAGTCCCAGCCGTCGTTGGGGGTGGTCTGGTAGTGCCAGACGATCTTGCCGCTGTCCGCGTCGATGGCCACGGTGGAGCAGGAATAGAGGTTGTCGCCGGGACGCAGGTGGCTGTTCCAGGGCGCCGGGTTGCCCGTGCCCATGTAGATCAGGTTGGTGCGCGCGTCGTAGGTACCGCCCAGCCAGGTCGCGCCGCCGCCGGTCTTCCACAGGTCGCCGGGCCAGGAGGCGTTGGTGGTGCCGGTGATGCCATTCTCCTTGCCGTCCTTGAAACCCATGTGGCCTTCGATCATGGGGCGGGTCCAGATCAGCTTGCCGGTCTTGGCATCCCGGGCGTCCACCCGGCCGACGATGCCGAACTCGCCGCCGGACACGCCGGTGACCACCATGCCCTTGACGATCATCGGCGCCGCCGAGAAGGAATAGCCGGCCTGGAAGTCGTCCAGTTTCTCCTTCCAGACCACCTTGCCCGTCTTCTGGTCCAGGGCCACCAGTTGCGCGTCCAGGGTGCCGAAAATCACGAGGTTGTCGTACAGGGCGGCGCCGCGGTTGATCACGTCGCAGCAAGGCATGATCCCGTCGGGCAGCCGATGTTCGTACTTCCACAGCTCCTTGCCGCTCCTCGCGTCGATGGCGAAGATGCGCGAGTAGGAACCGGTGACGAACATCACGCCGTCATGAACCACCGGCTGGGACTCCTGGCCGCGCTGCTTCTCGCCGCCGAAGGAGAACGCCCAGACCGGCGTCAGGTTCTTCACGTTGCCCGTGTTGATCTTGGTCAGCGGGCTGTGCCGCTGTCCGTTCGTGCCCATGCCCCAGGTCAGCACGTCACCCGTGGTCTTGGCGTCGTCCAGGATCATCTTGTCCGTGACCGGACCGGCCTGGGCCACTGCGGATACTCCGAAGGCACCCGCCACCAGCATCGATACCAGGGTCTTACGCATTCACATCCCTCCTATTCATGGTTGTGGTGAAACATGCAGGAGGAACCCCCCCGCGCTGCATCAAATAATTTGAAATCTGAATCGAAGGGGCTTAATGCAAGCGCTGTGCCACCGGCCGGACGGCGGACCTGAGG
The DNA here is from genome assembly GCA_035331665.1 of Rhodocyclaceae bacterium. GTDB lineage: Bacteria > Pseudomonadota > Gammaproteobacteria > Burkholderiales > Rhodocyclaceae > JAEUNJ01. The sequence goes on along the minus strand of DAOLKI010000069.1, from coordinate 8,265 downwards.
CCGCTGCGGACGCCGGAGTGTTGCGCGCTGTCACACTCTGGCACAGGGTGTGAAACTTCTGCGCGCACCGGTGGATCAGCGCCCCTCGAGGGCGCGACGCTCGTAAGGCCCGTACAGGTGGGTCACGTTGCGCACGTATTCCGGTTCCCGCGCCGCAAAGCCGCGGAAACGTTCAGGCATGGGGACGGCCAGGACCTCGTTGAGGTCCCGCCCTTCCCGCGCCGCAGCATCCAGGGTGGCGTCGAGCCAGCCAAGATAGTCCCGGGTCTGGTCTATCCCGCTGGCGTCCGGGGCCACGTGCCCATGGCTGGGCACCAGCACGCGGAACGGCAACTCGCGCAGCTTTTCGAGCGAGGCAAGCCAGGGCCCGATCCGCGCGTGGGGCGTCGTGGGGACGCGCGTGTGGAACACCAGGCCGCCGGCGAACAGCACACCGGTCCGCTCGTCGATGACGATCAGATCATCGTTGGTGTGGCCCTCCAGTCGCTGCAGACGCAGGATCCGGTCCCCGATCCGCAGGTCGCCCGCGTCCAGGGGGACCGATGCCGGGAGGAATTCGGTGCCCTTCATCCAGTCGCCGCAGATCCGGTAGAGATTGTCCAGGAACGCGGGCGCCTCGGCCCGCATGTCGCGGATCGTCCCGGGCAGCGCGCCGATCGCGACATCCGCGTAGGCCTGGTTGCCGAACAGATAGTCCGGATGGAGGTTGAGATTGAGCACGCGCACGACGGGTTCCGCCGTGATCCGGCGGATCGCGGCGCGCTGCTGTTCGCCGTACAAACGGGAAGGCCCCGTATTGATCACGACGACCCCCGCGCCGGTGACGACGAAGCCCGTGTTGATGATGTTGCAGCCGTTCCTGGTCGAGAAATCGTCGTTCGCGCCTTCGAACACATACACGCCCTCGGCGACCTGCCGCGGCCGCAGGTGGTAATCCAGTTCCGCCGCGGACACGGCGGATACCGACACGATTGCCACCGCGCCGACCACCGTGTCCCGCAACGTGGCGCGCCAGCCCGCGGCGCTCACGGAGCAACTCCGGCGGCGACCCGGTTGCCGTTGTTGTCGCGGCCCGACAAGACGAGCTTTCCGACGGGCTTCTCGGGCAGGTCGAAGGAAAAGACGGGGTTCTCCGACACGGGTTCGAAGGTCTGGAGCCTCAGGTACTCGGTCCCGGCTTCGTCGCGCAGGGCGAGTTCCTCCAGGTAGAAGGCCGGGATTCCGGCCACGAGGCCCGTGTCCATGGGATGCATGACCCGCAACCGCAGCCGCGTCGCATCGCCCTGCCCGAAGAATCGTGCCTGCGATTGGCCTAGGGTCTGATGCCAGGTCCCGGAGGCCCGCGTCGCGCCGGGTGCCGTGCAACCGCCGCCGGAGGCGTCGACCCAGGTGCTGCCGACGTGCCAGACGCCGTCTGCACCGAGGGCTGCCACCCGCACCGGACTGCTCTGCTGCAGCTTGAACCGGAACGCCAGGGTCGGCCGAGTGCGCAGGGGAAAGAACTCCAGCACCTTGCGGATCGGATTGCGGTCCACCAGCACCATGACGCGCCGCACCTCCCCGAGGGCGGTCGCGTCCAGGCTGACGGGGACGTTCATGGCATCCTCGGCGAACCGCGGTCCGGTCACCTTCACCCGGTCGTCGAAGGCGACCTTCTGCCCGCTCAGGAATTCCTCTTCCATCCCCGACCATTGGCCCGAGTCGAAGGGATCCTTCCCTTCCGCCGCAGCGACGGCGCAGGCACTCACCGCCGCCCCGACGAGGATCGTGGCGCGCAGGATTTCAGATAGACGATACACGGCGACTCCTGGAAACAGACCGCGGACCCAGAAGCAAATTCCGTGCGTTTTGCATCACATCAAGGCGCAGCCCGGGTCGCCTCCACCGCCGAGCGGATCACGACCTCGTCGCCGATCGACGACAGGGAGCGGGTCATGCCGAATTCGGACCGGCGCAGGCGCGCCTCGACGTTGGCGCCGCAGATGGTCCGCTTGTTGAATGGATTCACGGTACAGCCGAAGGAATGAACGGTCAGACGCAGGGGCCGACTGACGCCGAGCAGGGTCAACATCCCGTCGACGCCCACCGGTTTGCCCTCGCGGAACTCGAAATCCTGCCCGCGGAAGGCCAGGGTCGGGTGGCGTTCCGTGTCGAACCAGTCCTCGCTGCGCATCTGCCGGTTCCAGTCCTCGAAGCCCATATCGATGGATGCGGCGTCGACGATGAGTTCGAGGCTGCCCTTGCCGCCGGCGGCATCCAGCGTAATGCTGCCGGACACCTTGTTGAACCGGCCCCGTTGCAGCGAGATGCCCAGGTGGCTCACCTCGAAGGACGGAAAGGTGTGGCGCGGATCGATCTGGTAGTCGTCGGCGGCGGCCGGAACCGATGCTCCGAGGAGCAGGGAGAGGGCCCCGGCGGCCAGGACGCGACAAGCCATCTGAATGATTCCTTCTGTGTACTTCCGTGCCGCGGATACTACCGCAAGCCCGTCGGTTCACGTGCGACGCGACCGGTGGCCGCATCCACACGGCGCCCTTTGCTGCGGTACAACAGCAGGGGCGCGCAACGTGCTTCGTCGTGGTAGATGCCGACGCAATCGAGGCACTGGAAGCAATCCGCATAGCGGATGCGTCCGTCGCGGCCGATGGCATCGTAGTCGCAACGGTGCCGGCAGGTCTGGCAGGGGCGCCCGCACTCGGGGCGGCGGATGAGCCAATCCCGCAGGCGAAGGCGCCCGCCCAGTTCCATCGCCGCGCCGAGCGGGCAGACGAAGCGGCAGAAGAACTTGTAGCAAAAGGCGCCGGCCGCCAACAGGGCCACCGCGTAGGCGACGTACGGCCAGGAACGATCGAACCCGACCGTGATCGCCGTCTTGAAGGGTTCCACCTCGACCAGGGACTCGGCCATCCGGGGCGCCACGGCGGCGGCTCCGGCCAGGCCGGCCAGCACCACGAAGCGCAGGAAACGCAGGGCGCGCCAGGATTCCGGCGGCCGCCACTGGGGGAAGCGCAATCCGCGGGCGACGATTGCCACCAGTTCCTGCAACGCGCCGAAAGGACACAACCAACCGCAGAACGTGCCGCGGCCCCAGACGAAGAAGGTGGCCGCGGTAAAGGCGATCAGCAGCAGCGACACCGGGTCGTAGAGAAAGCTGGCCAGGCCCTGGCCCGCCGCGAGGGACTTGATCGCGCCGGTCACCTGGACGATGGATAGCTGACCTTGCGCATGCCAGCCGATGAAGGCCAGCGTGAATATCGCGAATCCCGTGCGCAAGACCACCAGCCGCCGGCGCGAGACGGAGACGGCCCGCGGCCGGGCCAACACCCAGGTCAGCGCCGCGAGGGCCACACCGATGACCGCCAGGTCGGGCCAACGGCCCTGCCAGGCCAGCAGCCACTCGGGCAGCGGCCGCGGCGGATAGGCGAACAGCCGCTCCGGCGGGGCATAACGCAGCGCCACGCTCCGGTGCGCGACGCGGGGCAGGATCATGCCCTTCGAGCGCGTGACGGTCAGCGCGAGTTCGAGCGGCCGGCCCGGATCGAGGCCGGCATGGGCATGCACCCGGAACACCCTCGCCACGTCGGCCTCCAGTCCCGCGGGCGGGGCCGCCAGGTCGAAGACCAGGTCGCGTATCTCGATGGGCAGCCCATCCTGGCTCAGGGCCAGGCGCGGCGGCGACGTGCCGGGCACGAATCGCTCGTCTACCATGGGGTAGCGACCCGTCGAAGCGATCCAGAATGCATGCTGCCCGGGTTCCAGCTTGCGCATCAGGTCCGCGTAACGGGCCTCGCCGAGCAGGGCCCGTCCAATGGTGGGCGCGTTCAGGTAGGCGATGGACAGGGACACCAGCCGCTCCCCGGGACGTGCCAGGGCTTCCGGGTCCGCCCCCTCTCCGTCGGTGCCGGAAAACAGTCTCTCCGCCTCGCCGTTGCTCAACTCGATGCGTCCGACGTAACCCCCGGCCAGCAGGGCGCGCGCATCGAGCGCGTCGAACTCCTCCGGCCGGGCAGTCGCGGCCGGCCGATTCGAGGGCGCCGCGAAACCCAGCCTGGCCCGCGCCACGGCCAGGGCCGAGGAAAGGACCGTCTGGTTCGCGATGCGAACCGAGGCGGTGGCCTTGGCGACGCCGTCCAGCACCACCCGGTTGCCGCCGCCGCCGGAGCGCGTATCGCCGTAGGTGCTGGAGATCGAGATCTCCTGGCGCAGTCCTTTTCCCGCGTACTGGCGGACGAAGGCCTGGAACGGGGCCTCGCCGAGGCCGCTCAGAAAGACGGGCTCGTGCTGGCGGAGGATCTCCACGTCGATGAAGTCCCCCTTCCGGTCGATGGCCACCAGCAGGTTCATCGGCGTGCCCTCGAATCCGGGGATCGGCGCGAGATCGACGGACTCGAAGACGTAACCCACGGGTCCCGACTCCGGCTCCAGTTCGCTGCCCAGGGGCCAGGCGGGGATGTCCTTCAGCTTCTCGCCGACCTTGAACGGGGGCGGGAACCGCCGCATGACGGCATCCCGGTCCAGATCCCCCGCAAGCGCCCATGCGGTATACGCCAGGACACCGATACCCAGGGCGACGCGAAGGATGGGCGCAGCCAGTGTCGCGGCGGTGCGGCGGAAGAACACATCAACCGAAAAAAAGCAGTTGAACCACAAAGCCACAGAGTTCACAGAGGAAAATCAGATAGTTGTCGGGGTTGTCCTACTCGCCCGATGGGTGGCGCGAACACCACACGCAAGTCCCTGATGTTTTGCATTTCCCTGCGTCTCTGTGCCTCTGCAGTGAGGTTTTCAGGTGCAAAAGGCGCGGCCATCGGGCGGTGGGGTCGGCAGGTCGGGCATCGAATGGATGAGGCCTGAAGCACTTTTGATGCCCGGACTTCCGCCACGCCGACCTTCGTGCCCGGCGCAAGGCAGGGGCGCCGCTACCCCAGCAGGAACTCCCGTACGATCGCGATCTGCTCGGGGTCCATCAGCGTCGGCGCATGCCCGACGCCGGGAATCTCGACCACCTTCGCGTGGGGACCGCGCTCGTGCATGCGTTCGAGCGTCTCGTGGGTCAACAGATCCGATTCGGCGCCGCGCATCACCAGGGTCGGACAGCGGACGGCATCGTAAAGGAACCAGACCTCGATATCGCGCCCCGACTCGGTGTCCCGGCGGAAAGGCACGGCGATGCCGGGGTCGTAGCGGAATTCCCAGGAACCGTCCGCGGCCTGGCGCACCACGTGCTCGGTCAGGTGCCGCCACTGGGCGTCCGAGAGCTTCCCGAACGGGGCGGACACGAGGCGCACGAAGGCCTCGATCTGCGCATAGCTCGCGAAGTGCGGTGCCTGGCCCAGGTATCCGCCGATCCGGGCCACGGAAGCGGCGGAGAACACCGGCCCCACGTCGTTGAGCACGAGCCGCGAAACCGGCGTCTTCTCCTGGGCCGCCATGGCCATGCCGATCAGTCCGCCCATGGAGGTGCCGACCCAATGGACCGTGTCGGCATCCACGCGGGCAAGCAGCGTCGTCATGTCCGACGCATACTGCTGCACGCCGTACAGCGTCTTGTCGCGCAGCCAGTCGCTGCGCCCGCGCCCGACCACCTCGGGGCAGACGACCCGGTAGGTGTCGGTCATGGCACGGGCCAGATCGTCGAAGTCGCGGCCGCAGCGGGTGAGTCCATGCACGCAGACGAGGACCTTCGGGTTCGCCGGATCGCCCCATTCGAAATAGACCATGTCGTGGAAGCCGGTCGGGCTCAGACAGCGGACCCGGCGTTCCCTCATTTCCTTGCTCGTCGCGGCCATCGGCTGCCCTCCTCGTATGTTCTTCGTACGTCCGTCGTGCGGGAATTCAGCGGCCGTGCCAGTAGCGGCGGTCCGCTTCGCGCTGGTGGTCGGCGCCGACTGCGCCGCCGCCGAGGACGAAGCTTATCGCGCCGTCGCGGTCCGTGCGGTGCAGCCGGTGGCCGGGCAGGTCGTATCGGGCGACCACCTCGGGCTTCGGGTGTCCGAAGCGATTCCGGTAACCGACCGGGAAGACGATGTCGGGGGCATCCACGGCGGCCACGAAGGCGGGGGTGGAGGACGTCCGGCTGCCATGGTGCGGGGCGATCAGCACGTCCGCCCGCAGGCGTCCGCGGTGTCGGGCCAGTATCTCGGTCTCCGATCTCGCCTCGATGTCGGAGGTGATCAGGGCGCGTTTACCGCCGGCATCGACACGCAGCACGCAACTCAGGTCGTTGCTCTTGCGGGGCTGCCGGTAGTCGGCCGGCGCCGGATGCAGGAAGGTGAAGCGCACGCCATCCCACTCCCACGATTCGCCATCCAGGCAGGACGCCTGCGGCACGGGGAAGGCCATCAGAGGATGTTCCGGTGGCAGGGACCCGACGACCCCGTCGATCGGGATTCCCTCGAGGAGAGATTCGGCGCCCCCGGAGTGGTCCCGATCCTCGTGGCTCAGCACCAGCCGGTCCAGGCGGCGGACCCCCACGGCACGCAGGTAGGGCAGGATGATTCGATTGCCGCTGTCGGCGTCCGGGGTGAAGGACGGGCCGGTGTCGTAGACCAGATCATGACCGGCCGTCTGCAGGTGCAGGGCCAGGCCCTGCCCGACGTCGAGCACCGTGAGGCGCAACTGCCCGTCCGGCGGCCGGGACGGCGCGACGAGGAACAGGGGCAGGAACGTGCAGGCACCGGCCCAGCGGCCGGGAAACCCGGCCGGCAGCAGCATCCAGACCCCTCCCGCGAGGCCCAGCAGCATTGCCCAGACCGGTGGCGCGGCCTGCTGCCAGACGGCCCACGGGGATTGCGCGAGCCAGGCGAGAAAAGCCATCAGCGGCACCAGGAGCAGGTGGCCCAGCAGGAGCACCGCTTCCAGGCCCGGCACCGCGCCGGCCAGGGCAATCGGGGTGATCACCAGGCTGACCACGGGAATCGCGATGGCATTGGCAAACGGCGAGACGAGCGAGAACTGCTGAAACAGGGCCAGCAGGGCCGGGATCATGCCCAGGGTCACCGCCCACTGGGCACGCCACCAGCCGGCGATCCGCCCTTCGGGTCCGAGGCGTCCCGCGCCTGCGTAGAAGAGCAGGGCCACGCAGCCGAAGGAAAGCCAGAATCCCGGCGAGCCGACGGCCCAGGGGTCAAGCAGCAGCACGATCCCCAACGCGAGCGCCAGCACCTTCGCCGAGGCGAGGTTGCGCCCTGTCCACAAGGCGACGGTGACCACCCCGAGCATATACAGCGTGCGCTGGGCCGGGACGGCGAAGCCTGCCAGCAGCGCGTAGGCGAAGGCCGCCGCGAAACCCGCGAGGGCCCCGGCCTTCTGTGCCGGTAGACGCAGGCCCAGCGATGGGAACCTCCGCCAGCCCCAGGCGGTGAGAGCCCAGGCGAGGCCGGCCAGCATGGTCACGTGCAGTCCGGAGACGGACAGCAGGTGGGTCACCCCGGTGTTGGCAAATATCCGCCACTGGTCCGGTTCGATGGCGTGTTGGTCGCCGATGGCCAGGGCTGCCAGGATGCCGCCGTAAGGGTGGCCATCCAGGACCGCCGCGAACCGGTCCCGGATGTTCTGGCGCAATCGCTCGACCACCAGGCCGGGCCTGGGCACGAAGGCGGCCAGACGCCGATTCTCGTGGTCCGGCCGCACGTAACCGGTCGCCCTTATGCCCTGCTCGAAGAGCCAGGCCTCGTAGTCGAAACCGTGCGGATTCAGGGTGCCGTGGGGCCTCTTCAGGCGGACCGTGAGTTGCCAACGCTCCCCGGCGCGCAATGGCGGCAGCCGGTGCATTTCGTCGTCCACCTCCGGACGCCGACCCTGATACCAGGCCAGGGAGAGACGGCGTGGGATGCCGGCCTGGGCCGACTCCACCGCGAACAGGAAGCGTTGCCCGGTGTCCGACACCTGCGGCATGGCCTGGATCACGCCGACGATGCGCAGGTCCACGCCCTCCCGATCCCCGGACAGGGCATCGGCAAGGCGCGCCGTGGCGGCCGTGCCCGCCCAGGCGACGCCCAGCGCGAATACCGCCACGGGGCCCGCCGCACGCACGGCCGGCCAGCGCCAGGCCATGGCCGCCAGCAGGACGCCGGCCGACAGCGCCGCCCGCAGGAACCCGGCGTCGGGCAGCACCTCGCGCGTCTGCAACCACAGGACGCCCGCGGCAAAGGCGAGAATGGAAGCGATCATGACTGGCGCATTAGACCAGATGGACGGCCGTTCCGATAAAATCGAGCCGATGCGCCGCAAGCTCCGCCAGTTCCTGCCAGACCACGCCGCGAT
>DAOLKI010000068.1:0-9606 GCA_035331665.1 Rhodocyclaceae bacterium | reverse complement strand
GCAGGAAGCGCGGCGCCTGGACGGCCAGGAACAGGGTCAGGAACAGCCCGAAGTAATACAGGACGCGGGCGAAGGCGTCCACGCCTCCCGCCAGCTTCAGGTAGGACAGGAAGCCGACAGCCGGCGGCGCGATCAGGATGAACAGGGTGGGCAGCAGTTTCGCGGGCAGGGGCGGGTGGAAGACCAGCCGGTAGACGATCACCGTCATCAGCACCGGCCAGAAGACCAGTCCCAGGCTGAAGAAGAACCAGGAGATCTCCGGGTGGCCGTGGGGGACGCCGGCCAGGGGAACCAGGATGTTGCCGACCACGGGGATGAACCACGCGGGATTGCTGTGCTGGATCTGGAAGCGGTCGTGGAAGATCCAGGCGTTGATCACGTAGAGGGTGAAGGCCAGGTGGGCGGTGGTGCCCGCCCACCAGAGGGCCAGGGACAGGTCGGGGGCGAGGGGCCGGGCCGCCGTGGCGAGCAGGATGAGGCCGATGGAAATGGTCGGGAAGAAGGCCAGACGGACGGGATGGTTCAATTCCGCGGCGACGGCCGCCCGGTGGCGGACGAGTTTCGTGCCGTAGGCCAGGCACAGGAACGCGAAGACGAGCGCGGCCAGGAGGAAGAGTGCCGTCGCGACTGCGGCCGGCGTGGCCAGGGTCTCGGCCGCCTTCTGCCAGGCGAGGGTGAGGCCCGAGAGTCCCATCACCATCGCGAAGATGGACACGGGCAGATGGGCGAGGCGCGATCCGTCGGTGGCGGTCTGGTTCATGGTGGATTGACGGGCCCGGCCGGCCCGGGACGCGATGTGGGATGGTCGGCCAATTGTCGCCGCAGGCGGCAAAAAAAAGAAACCGACGACCGGTGGTTCCGCGCCCGCGGGGTTGGGGTGATGCTGCCGCGTCGGGGAGGAGAGAGAGGTACCCTCCGACGCGGTCCACCGGACTGGCCGGCGGAACGGGGCGGAACCGACGTCGGGACACGGATGAGGAGGACTCCGGTGCGTCGGTTTCGATATAGGCTAATCAAGTTCCGTGCCGGCCTGGAAACGCCCCGAATGGCGCGGATTTCCCGTTCCTGACGCGAAAATCCCGGCCGAGCTCCCCGGGGGTGCGCCATAATTGGCGGACAAACTTTCGTCGAACCGTCAAACATGGCAGCAAACCTTCCCACGGCGAATTCCGCCCCGCTCCACGCCTTGCGCGAGTTCCTCGATCATCTGCCCGAACCGCGGATCGTCATGGACAGCCGTTACCGGATCGTCGCGGCCAACCGGGCTTACATGGAAGCCTACGGGACGGGCGGCGAGATCCTCGGCCGGACCTGCTTCGACGTTTCCCACCGCTTCGAGGTGCCTTGCGACCTGGCCGGCGAATCCTGCCCCCTGGCCAAGGCCCGGCGCAGCCGCGCCCCGCAACGGGCCCTGCACCTGCACCACACGCCGCGCGGCGAGGAGCACGTGCTGGTGGAGACGGCGCCGGTGGCGGACTGCGAAAGCGGCGAGACCTTCTACGTGGAAACCCTGTCGGTGGTCCGCCATGCCAGTACCCGGCCCGCCGCCCAGGGCCTGGTGGGCCGGGCGCCGGCGTTTCGCCGCATGCTGGATAGGCTGCTGCGGGCGGCCCCGGCCATGGCCAACGTGCTGTTGCTCGGCGAGACGGGCACGGGCAAGGAGGTGGCGGCCCGGGCCCTGCACGAGGCCAGCGGGCGGGCGGCCGGACCCTTCGTGCCCGTGGATTGTTCCGGCCTCAGCGAGACGCTGTTCGAGAGCGAGCTCTTCGGCCACGAGAAGGGCGCATTCACCGGCGCGAGCCATCGCAAGACGGGCCTCGTCGAAGCGGCGGCCGGGGGCACGCTGTTTCTCGACGAGGTCGGCGACATTCCCGCGCCGATGCAGGTGAAACTGCTCCGCCTTCTGGAAACCGGCACCTATCGGCGGGTTGGCGGCGTCGACGTGCTGCCGGCCGATTTCCGGCTGGTGAGCGCCACCCACCGCGACCTCGCCGGGATGGTGCGGCGGGGCGAGTTCCGCCGGGACCTGTACTACCGCATCAACACCTTTCCGGTGCATGTGCCGTCCCTGGCGGAACGACGCTCCGACATCGCCCTGCTCGCCCAGTCGCTGCTCGCGCGGGTAGACCACCGGCCGGGGAGGACCTTCAGCCCGGAGGCCCTGACGGCCCTGTCGGAGCGCGACTTCGAAGGCAACATCCGGGAACTGCGCAACCTGATCGAGCGGGCGACCCTGCTGGCCGACGGGGACCGGATCGAACTCGGCGACCTGGAGGACGATCCCGGCGGTGCCCTGCCCGCCCCGCCTGCGCCGGCCGGCGGCGTGGCCTTCACGGTGGCCGTCCCGATGGATCTGGCGGGACTGGAGCGGGCCTACCTGCTCTGGGCCTCCGCCGTGGTCCCCGGCGACCGCAACGCCCTCGCCGCCACGCTCGGCATCAGCGAGCGCACGCTTTACCGGAAACTGAAGTCCGTATTGCCTGATTGAACGACTGGCCCGAACTTCGCCGCTGCGCCACGGCGTTTCATCGATTCCGAATCGGACCACCCAGGCACCCAGGGCTGCAAGGGGCACCGAGGAGATCGACGGGCGGTCAGGCGGTGACACGCTGCCGGGTACCTTGCAACAGCCAGTCGGGGCTCTCCCGCGCGAGACAGGTGGCCCCCGGGACAGCTTCGCCGCCGGGCCGCCCCAAGGCGAAGCGGCACGCGGCGAAGCCGCAATCCGTTCCCGCGGTGGGACGACGCTCCCCGTGACAAGTGAGCGAAGCGATCCGTCGAGTTCCCCTCCCGCGAGGGAGGGGTGAGGGGATGGCGGGCCTCTCTATCAGAGCTCCAGCGGATCCACGTCCAGATGCCAGCGCAGGCCGGCCGGGGCCTTCAGGGCGTGCAGGGATTCGCACCAGGCGGCGAGGAAGGCCTGCCGGGCCGGCCGACTGGCCGATTCGATGAGCAGCTGCGCGCGCTCCAGGTTCATGAGCCGGGCGAGCCGCATGGGGACCGGATCGTAGAGGCTCACCCCCTCGGCGTGCAGAACTTCCCCCGCGCGCCGTGCCTCGGCCAGGAATGCGATGGCCTGGCCCATGTCGCGGGCCTCGGCCCGCAGCAGGCACTGGTGACTGAAGGGCGGAAAGCCGGCCGCCCGCCGTTCCTCGAGCTGGTCGCGGGCGAATCCGTCGTAATCGTGGGCGGCCAGCGCCCGGTAGAGGGCATGGTCCGGGTATTCCGTCTGGATCAGGACGCGCCCCGGCAGGGCGGCCCGGCCGCTGCGCCCGCCGACCTGCATCAGCTGGCTGAAGAGGCGTTCCGGCGCCCGGAAGTCCGCCGCGAACAGGGCTGCGTCCGCACCCACGACGCCCACCAGGGTCAGGCGCGGGAAGTCGTGCCCCTTGGCCAGCATCTGGGTCCCCACGAGGATGTCCGCGCGGCCCTCGTGAATGGCTTCCAGCAGCATCTGCCATCGGGCCGGCGTGCTCGCCGAATCCCGGTCGATGCGCAGGATGCGCGCCTCCGGGAAGCGATCGGCCAGGAAGGCCTCGAGGCGCTGGGTTCCGCGGCCGAAGGGCTGGATGTCCTGGTTGCCGCAATCGGGACAATGGCGCGGGATCGCGGTCTCCAGACCGCAGTGATGGCAGCGCAGCCGCCGGTCGGCCAGGTGCACGACCAGATTGGCGGCACAGCGTCGGCACCGCGAGATCCACCCGCAGGCGGCGCAGGCGAGCACCGGTGCGTAACCGCGGCGGTTGAGGAAGACGAGGCTCTGCTCTCCCCGGGCCAGGGTGTCGGCCAGGGCGCCGACCAGTTCGTCGGAAAGGCCGTCGCGCAGCTTGCGCCGGCGGGTGTCCACCATGGAGACGGCCGGCAGTTGCTCGGCCACGGCGCGCTGCGACAGTTGCAACAGCCGGTAGCGTCCGGTGGCGGCGTGGTGGAAGGTTTCCAGGGACGGCGTCGCGGACCCCAGGACGATCGGAATGTCGAGCTGCTTGGCGCGCACGATGGCCACGTCCCGGGCCGAATAACGCAGTCCTTCCTGCTGCTTGAAGGACGCGTCGTGTTCCTCGTCGACCACGATCAGGGCCAGGCGCGGCAGGGGGATGAAGACGGCCAGGCGGGTGCCGAGCACGATGTCGGCCCGGCCGTCCATCGCGTCCAGGAAGCCCTGCGCCCGAGCCGCCTCGGGGACGCCGCTATGGGCCATCACCACGTGCGCCTGCGGAAAGCGGGCGCTCACGCGGGAGATCAGTTGCGGGGTCAGCGCGATTTCCGGTACCAGCATCAGCGACTGGCTGCCGGCCGCCAGCACACGATCGATGGCGCGCAGATAGACCTCGGTCTTGCCGCTGCCGGTGATGCCGTGGAGGAGGTAGGGGCGGAACCCGGCGCCGTCGCCGATGGCGGCCAGGGCGGCGGCCTGTTCCGGCAGGAGCGCGGGAGGCGGCGTGCCGGCCGACGGCACGGGCGTTTTTGCGCGCCGCTTGGGCACCCGTCCCTTGCGCAGCATGGGCGGCAAGGCGAGTGCCATCACCGCGCCGAGGGGATGCTGGTAGTAGCGGGCGCAGAAGTCGCACAGGTCGCGCCACGGGGCCGGCAGGGGCGGCATGTCGCGCAGGATCTCCAGCGCCTGTTTGAGCTTTTCCGGCGCCTGGTCGGTCCCGTCGGCCAGGGCAACGATGATGCCCAGCTTGCGGCCCTCCCCGCCGCCGAACGGTACCCGCACGCGCCGGCCGATGTCGTCGGGGGTCGCATCCTGCGCCTGGTAGTCGAACAGGCGGGGCAGGGGCAGATCGAGGGCGACGCGTATTACCGGCATTGAGATCAGCGACTTAAGGGGCTATCCCGAGGTGAAATCTGGTTTTGGACGCACAACTGTAAGGAAAGAAAGGGCTTTGTTCTTACCCACATTTTCTGTGGATAACTTTGTGAATAAGGATCGCGCAAACGCGCTAAATGGGCCGCCCGAAAGGGATTTTTCATTTCTGCGCAACAAATGGGCAGAAAAAATCCCTTTAAAATCATAGGCATGAAAAACAGGTTTTGCCGCGACGCGGCAAGCCCCGGATTTTCGGGGTGGAACGCCTTTCTGTGAATAAGTCAAGCACTCCCCCCCCCTTCGGAGAGGGCCGCCAGGACTGGCTCGGCGGGCACCCTGCCCTAGATGCCCCGTCCTGCAAGGCGTCGGCTGTGGGTATGGACGGAATCCACGAGCACGGCGACGTTTTCGGGCGGTGTGTGCTGATTGATGCCATGGCCCAGGTTGAAAACGTGCCCGCCGCCGGGCCCGCCGGCCTGGAAGTCGTCCACGACCTTGCGCGCTTCCGCCGCCACGGTGTCGGCGCCGGCGAACAGGATCAGCGGATCCAGATTGCCCTGCAGCGCCACGCCGTCGGCCGTGCGCCGGCGCGCCTCCGCGAGGGAGGTCGTCCAGTCCAGTCCGACGGCGTCGCAGCCGATGGCGGCGATGTCCTCGATCCATTGCCCGCCGCCCTTGGTGAATACGATCGAGGGCACCCGCTCCCCGTCGTTCTCCTTGCGCAGGCCGGCCACCACCCGCCGCATGTAGGCCAGGGAGAATTCGCGGTAGGCGCGGTGGGAAAGGGCGCCGCCCCAGGTGTCGAAGATCATGACGGCCTGGGCACCGGCCTCGATCTGGGCGTTCAGGTAGTCGGTGACCGCCGTGGCGGTGATGTCCAGGATCCGGTGCAGGAGGTCCGGGCGATCGTAGAGCATGGTCTTGACCGTCCGGAAGTCCTCGGAGCCGCCGCCCTCCACCATGTAGCAGGCCAGCGTGAAGGGGCTGCCGGAAAATCCGATGAGCGGGACCGATCCGGCCAGGGCGCGGCGGATCTCGGCCACCGCGTCCAGAACGTAGCGCAGATGCACGGTCGGGTCGGGCGCCACGAGGTCGCGGATCGCCCATTCCTCGCGCAGGGGCCGCTCGAAGCGCGGTCCCTCGCCTTCCGCGAAATAGAGGCCGAGGCCCATGGCGTCGGGCACCGTGAGGATGTCGGAAAACAGGATGGCGGCATCGAGGGGGAAACGGGCCAGCGGCTGCATCGTCACCTCGCAGGCCAGGCTGGGCGTCTTGCAGAGGTTCAGGAAATTCCCCGCCCGCCGCCGGGTCTCGTTGTATTCGGGCAGGTAGCGGCCCGCCTGGCGCATCAGCCAGACGGGCGTGTGGTCCACGGGTTGCCGCAGCAGGGCGCGCAGGAAGTTGTCGTTCTTCGGGCGGGGCATGGCGATGGTTCCCTGGCGGATAAACGATCATTCTAGCCGGTCGCGACGCAAGGGTCCGCCGATGGCCGGCGACCGGCCCACGACGCCTGGGCAATGGACCCCGGCGCGCCGAGGGGAGACCCCGCAGCGCCCTGCCTTCCGAGCATTCGGGTCAACCGGCGCGCGCCCCGTGCCGGAACGAACCGCAACGGGCCTTATTCCGGTTCCGGCAGGCGTTCGAGGCGATAGCCGGCGCCATAGACCGACACCAGCCGCCATCCCTTGTCCTCGTGGAAATGCATTTTTTGCCGCAGCCGGCTCACGTGGGCATCGACGGTCCGCGTATCCACGTCCGAGGTCAGGCCCCAGATCCTTTCCAGCATGTCCTGCCGCGAGCACAGCACCCCCGCGCTGCCGAGCAGGTGCCGCGCGAGCGCGAACTCCTTCGGCGTCAGGGCCACGTCCTCGCCGTCCACCTGCACGCGGCGCTGGTTCGGGAAGACGGCGATGTTGCCATGACGCTCGACGGCGCCTTCGCCACGCCCGTCGCCGGCGCCGAGCCGGGCCCGCCGCAACAGTGCCTGGATGCGCGCCACGAGTTCGCCGACACGGACGGGCTTGGCCACGAAATCGTCGGCCCCGAGGGCGAGCGCCGTGGCCAGATCCTTTTCGGAAGTCCGGGCCGTCACGAAGACGACGGGGATCTGCCAGCCGAGGACCTGCCGCACGGTGGCCAGCACCTCGTCACCGGACATGTCCGGAAGCTGCCAGTCCAGGAGCAGCAGATCGTAGGCGGACCCGGTCACGGCGGCGAGGAACTCCGCGCCGGTGTGAAAGCACTCGCCCGCGAAACCGGCCGCCTTCAGGATCTCGCACAACATCCGGCACTGGTCGCGGTCGTCTTCCAGGATGGCGGCGCGCATGCTAAAAGTGACTTTCCCATTGTTGGTTTCCCAACTAAATACCACTTCCCAACCGCATTCACCATGGCCGGGATCACTAATTTACATTCCGATCACACTCCGGTGCCGAGGCCGGCGCCGGGCGCCGGTGACCGGATCAGCGGCGCCAGAAGGCCGGCGTCAGCACCACCAGCAGCGTGAATATTTCCAACCGGCCGAGGAGCATGGCGAATGTGCAGACCCAGGTCTGGAAGTCGGAAAGCACCTCGTAGGTGGTCGCCGGGCCCACCTGGTTCAGGCCCGGGCCGGTGTTGTTCACGGAGGCGACGACCGCCGAGAAGGCCGTGACGATATCGAGGCCCGAGAAGGACAGGACCAGGGTCAGCGCGACGATGATGCACATGTACGCGAAACCGAAGGCCAGTACGGCGGTCAGGATGTTCTGCGGCACCGGGAAACCGCCCACCCTGACCGGCCACACGGCATTCGGATGCATCGCCCGGACGAGTTCGCGGTACACCTGCTTGTACAGGATGATGGCTCGGATCATCTTGATGCCGCCGCCCGTGGAGCCGGCACTCGTCGCGAAGCTGCTGAGGAAGAGCATCCACAGCGGCGCGAAGGCCGGCCAGAGGTTGTAATCCACGCTCGCGAAGCCGGTGGTCGTGGCGATCGAAACGACGTTGAATGCGGCATGCCGCAGGGCTGTCGGGAAGGGATAGGTGCCCTGCACGTCCAGGTAGATGGCGATGCCGAGAACGCTCAGCAGCGTGACGCCGAGGAAATAACCGGCCTCCGGGTCGGAAAGGTAGGGCCGCAGGGAGCGACCGCTCACGACCAGGAACAGTGTCGCGAAGTTCATCCCGGCCAGCAGCATGAACGCCACCGTCACCGCCTCGATCGTCGGGGAATCCCAGTAACCGAAGCTCGCGTCGTGGCTGGAGAATCCCCCGAGGCCCATGGTCGAAAAGGTGTGCATGAATGCGTCGAACCAGGTCATGCCCGCCCAGCGCAGGCTCAGGACGCAGGCGACCGACACCGCGAAATAGACGCCCCAGAGCCCTTTTGCGGTCTGCGCCATGCGCGGGGTCAATTGCGAATCCTTCATCGGCCCCGGGGTCTCGGCCTTGAACATCTGCCGGCCGCCGATGCCGAGCAGCGGGAGCACCGCCACGGCGAGCACGATGAGCCCCATCCCGCCCAGCCACACGAGCATGCCCCGCCAGAGATTGATGGAGGGTGCGATCGTGTCGAGGCCCGACAGGACGGTGGAGCCCGTCGTCGTGAGTCCGGACACGGCCTCGAAGTAGGCGTCGGTGAAGGAGACGCCCAGGTGCAGGATCAGGGGCATCGAGGCAAAGACCGGGAGCACCGTCCAGGCCAGGACGACCATCAGGAATCCGTCCCGGACCTTCAGCTCGTGGGTCGCCCGGCGGGCCGGCCACCAGAGGGCGGCGCCGGTCAGGAAGGCGAGCAGAAAGGCTTCGTCATAGGCGGACCCGGCCCCGTCCTGGAGCCACCAGGAATAGGCGAGCGGCACCAGCAGGGCCAGGGAAAAGCCCATCAACAGGACCCCGAACACCCGGACCACCGGGTAGTAACGCCGCATGGTCCGGCTCCTACAGGAATCCGACGCCGACCTGGAACAGCCGTTCCACCTGGGGAATCTGGCGCTTCCGGGTACAGAAGACGATCACGTGGTCCTCCGCCTCGATGATCGTGTCATGGTGCGGAATGATCACCTTCCCCACGACCTGATCCACCAGGAAGCCCTCCTTCGCCACCACTCGCGTGTCACCGGTCTCGCGCACGATGGCGCCGATGCGGGCGCCGGGGATCACGGGCAGCTCATCGATGCGCCTGCCCACCACCTTGGAATTGTTCCGGTCGCCGTGCACCACCAGTTCCAGGGCCTCGGCGGCGCCGCGGCGCAGGCTGTGCACCGTGGCCACGTCGCCTCGCCGCACGAAGGCGAGGAGCGAGCCGATGGACACCTGGGCGGGCGATATCCCGATGTCGATGGGGCCGCCCTGCACCATGTCGGCGTAGGCCCGCCGGTTGATCAGGGCCAGGACGCGCTTGCAGCCGAGGCGCTTGGCCAGGGAGGCGGCCATGATGTTGTCCTCGTCGTCGTTGGTGAGGGCCAGGAACATGTCCATCTCGTCGATGTTCTCCTGGGCCAGGATGTTCTCGTCGGTGGCCTCGCCGTGCAGGACCAGGGTCTTGGTCAGGCGTTCGGCGACGGCCTCGGCCCTGGCCTTGTTCATCTCGACGACCTTCACCGCGTAGTCCGTCTCCAGGCGTCCGGCCACGCGCGCGCCGATATTGCCGCCGCCGGCGATCATGATCCGGCGGACCGGTTCCAGCATGCGCCGCAGTTCGCGCATCACCAGGCGCATGTGCTCGGTGGCGGCCAGCACGAAGACCTCGTCTCCGTCGCGGATCGGGGTGTCGCCGTCCGGTTCCACCGGCTGGTGTTCCCGGAATATGG
>DAOLKI010000067.1:0-9657 GCA_035331665.1 Rhodocyclaceae bacterium | reverse complement strand
GGGCATCACCGGCGCTGCGGCCCGCCCCGCGAAGGACCGCCGGCGGCGGGGCCGGCGTGACCTGAAGTCTTCCCGTTCGAAAGAAAAAGGGGCCGCATGCGCGGCCCCTTTTTCCGTGGACGGGACGGGTCAGTTCAGGATCACCGGCGACGCGTCCACGAGCGGTACGCGGATCGTCACGGTGCCGTCGGCGATGGTGCTGACGTCGGCGGCGGGACGGGCTCCGGCAGGGGGCCGCGCGCCGACGCCAGACACCGAAATGGTCCCGACAGGCGTCCATTGGCCCGGATTCGTCGCAACGACGACCGTGCCCCGGGCGCCAATCGTGCCGCCTGGAAGCGCGGAACCGGTATTGCCGCCCGAATCCGTCGTCAGTACGGTCAGTCCGCCCCGCGGACCCGAGGATGTGCCGACGAGGCTCGTGCCGCCATTGACCGTGATCGAGCCTCCCGTAATCACCGGCAGCGTCCCGCCCCCGAGGGTCGGTGGCGTCGGCGGCATGACCACCGGGGTTCCACCGAGGCCCGTCCCACCGGGTATGCCGAGTGAGAGGGTTCCGACGCCGGCGTCGATCCGGCCATCGGCGATGGACAAGGAGGTTCCGCCGGCGGGAGGCGCGTCGACGCGCACCAGGCCAGCCATGAAATCGCCGTCGGCGATGGACGCGGTGGTCAGTACGAGGCCGGCCGTCTCCACCCGGCCGCCGGGGCCGACAGTGATGCCGTTGGGGTTCATGAGAAAGACCTGCCCATTGGCGCTCAGGGTGCCCAGGATGGACGAGGGATCTGCCCCGGTGACCCGGTTCAGGACGGCGGACGTGGTCGCCGGTTGCGTGAACTGCACCGTGCCGCCGGTGCCGATGCTGAAGGAGGTCCAGTTGATCACGCTGCGCGAGGTCGTCTGCACCACATCCACCCGGGTGGCGGTGACGCCGATGGTCGCCCCACCCGCCACCACCGTGCCGCCCGTGGGGAGCACCGGGCCGGCCGAGACGGAACCGGCCATGCCGATCAGCATACCGGCCAGGAACACCTTTCCTTTGCCCATTATCGATCCTCCCTGGGAGCCCCGTCGCCGACGGCGGTTCCAATGCATATTATGACACTGGGGATTGTTGGCGTCAAAAGTCCCGCGCGACCGACAGCCACAGGCGCCAGCGGTCGCTGCGCCCGTCCAGGTCCGTGCCATTCGGTTGCCGGCCGGGGTTGCCGCCGAGCTGTCGGGCCAGGTCCAGGTCTGCCCGATAGCCGTCCGGCAGGCGCCACGCGAGACCCGCACCGATGCCGGCGAGGCCGTAGGCGTTGCGCTGGTCCGCCCAGGGCTTGCCGTTCCGCCGCACGCCGCCGGCATCGGCGAACACCCGTCCCGTGAAGCGTTCGTCGAGCGGGCGGCGCCACTCGACGGAAGCGACCCAGCCTTCGTCCCCCATTCCTTCGACCGTCGGATAGGCGCGAACACGGCCGGGGCCGCCGAGGTAGAAGCCCTGGGTGGGATCCAGGTTGCGGCTTACGTGCTGGCCGCGCAGCGACGCGGCCAGCGTGCCTCCGCCGAGAGGCGAATCGTGAACAACGCGCCAGCGCAAACGGGTGAAGTTGCCCTCGATCCGGCTCGAAGCGGCGTCCGCGGCCTGGTCACCGGCATTGCCGGAAAGATCGGCGCGGCCGTGGCGCAGCGCGACCTGCCATGCGCCGACGCCGGCGCCGGTGCGCCACCGGCCGGCCAGCGTGACGTCAAAGGCGTCGATCCGGCGTCGGCGCAGTTCCCCGAAGATCGAGTCGTCGTGATAGCCGATGCGGCGCAGGGCGACGCCCGCCGTTACGGCGAGATCGCGCCGCTGCACCAGGACCTGGTCGGCGAACACGGACCATGCCGCCTGGCTTCCGGCGAGGCCAAGCGCACGGCCGGCCATCCGGTCGCGGTAGTGGTAGCCGTAAGCACCGAGGCCCACCCGCAGTCCGTCGCCGCCCACGGGCACGGTGATGGTCGGCGCCAGGTCTTCCCGGCCGGCGGCCTTGGCCGCCAACACCGAGAACCGTTCGGCCAGTCCGAGGCCGTTGTCGGCGCGCAGGTCCGCGGTGATCTGCTGTTGGCCGGTGGAGCGCAGTCCGTGGTTGTCCAACCCCAGAGAGCCCGCCAGGAGCGGACGATCGCGCAGGCGGACGTTCAGGTCCACTTCGCCGGGATCGGCGCCCGGGTCCAGGGCGACCGCCGCGGCGACGCCCGGCAGGGCATCGAGCAGGCCCACGCGATGCTCGATCTCGACCAGGGGCAGGGGCGCACCGGCCACGAAGCGCCCGCCGAGGAAGCGCTCGGCGAGGGGCTGATCGACGCGGGAATCCCCGGGCAGGAAGAGGTTCACCCGGCCCAGCCTCAGTTCCTCCACGGAGATCTCGGCGATGCCCTCGGCCAGCGCGACGGCATGGATGCGCACCCGCGCCAGATGGCCGCTGCGCACGTAGGCCTCGGCGATGGCCAAGGCGGCGGCGTGCAGGTCGGGTCCGGTGAGTTCGCGGCCGGCGTAGTCGTGCACAACGGCCGCCAGGTTTTCGGAATCCAGCAGCCGGTTGCCGCGGAAGCGGAAGGCATTGACCCGCACCCGCGGCACGCCGGACGGGAATGCCGCTGCCGGTTCCGCCAGCGGCGCGGTCGTCTGCGGTATGGCCTGCTCCGGTGGATCGCGCAGCTCGACGGCGGCAGGTGACTGAGCGAAGCTCGGGAGGCCGGCGGTCAGCAGGGTCCATGCGGCGGCGACCCGGCGCGCAGCGGTCGCGGATATCCGGGTTCGGGATCGGGCAGTCATGGAGTTCACGGCGGCGGGGAACACGCGAATCATGTCGACGGGATGATCATCCGTCATGAGACCGGAATCATACCCGACGCCGCCCCCGGAGAGTGGAAGGTCGTTGCCGGTGCCCGTGGCGCGGCCATGTCAACTTCGCAAAGGGCCCGGCCGGGCGGCGCCGGCCCGGTTGGAACCGCGGACCCCACCGCGTCGGGGCGGGAAGCGCGGCCGTTGGGGGGCGGCCATGGGGGGGTGGCGCGGGACTCGCGGGGCCCAGGCGGACCGCAGAAAAAAAACGGGCCGCCTTGCGGCGGCCCGATGGCATTCCGGCGCGAGCTGGCGCCGGCCAGGCCCTTCAGTGGGCAGCGGCCTTGGCGGCCCCGAAGCCGGTCTGCGCCCGGACGTACTGGTCTTCGAAGGCCTCGATCTCGGCCCTGGCCCGCGCCCCGGTCTCCAGCTTGGAGACGAGGAATGCCATGCCGAATGCAATGGGCATGGCGAAGATGGCGGGTTGGTCGTAGGGGAACAGGGCCTTGGGGTTGCCCAGCACGGTGACCCATACGGACTTGGAGAAGACCACTAACAGGACCGCCGAGACGAGGCCGCTGTACCCCCCGGCGAGGGCTCCCCGGGTGGTCAGTCCCTTCCAGTACATGGAGAGGATCAGCACCGGGAAGTTGGCCGCGGCCGCGATCCCGAACGCCAGGCCGACCATGAAGGCGACGTTCATCTTCTCGAACAGGATGCCCAGTCCGATGGCGACGATTCCGAGGCCGATGGTGGCGAACTTGGAAACGCGGATTTCCATCGTTTCCGAGGCCTGCCCCTTCATGATGACCCGGGCATACAGGTCGTGGGAGATGGCCGAGGCGCCGGCCAGGGCCAGGCCCGACACCACCGCCAGGATGGTGGCGAAGGCTACCGCCGCCAGGAAGCCCAGGAGCAGGTCGCCGCCCACCGCCTTGGCCAGGTGCATGGCGACCATGTTGCCGCCGCCGACGATCTTGCCGCCCAGGGTGGCGCCTTCGAAGAACTGCGGGTTCTGGCCGACGATGATGATGGCGCACAGCCCCATCAGGAAGATCACGTTGAAGAAGAAGCCCACGAACCCGGAGGCATACAGCACGGACTTGCGGGCCTCCTTCGCGTCGGCGACGGTGAAGAATCGCATCAGGATGTGGGGCAGTCCGGCGGTACCGAACATCAGGCCGAGGCCGAGGGAGATGGCGGTCACCGGGTCGGCCAGGAGGCTGCCGGGCTGCATCAGTTTCGGTCCCAGCTTATGCACGGCGGTGGCCTTCTCGAGCAGCGTGGTGAAGGAGAAGCCGAACTGGGTCATGGCCAGGATCATCACCAGGGTGCCGCCGGTGAGCAGCATGCAGGCCTTGATGATCTGCACCCAGGTGGTGGCGATCATGCCGCCGAAGATGACGTACACCATCATCAGCGCGCCGACCACGACGATCGCGACGTTGTACTCCAGGCCGAAGAGCAGCTTGATCAACTGGCCGGCGCCGACCATCTGGGCGATCAGGTAGAAGCAGACCACGGTCAGCGACGAGATCGCCGCCATGGTGCGGACCTTGCCCTGGTCGAGGCGGTAGGAGGTGATGTCGGCGAAGGTGAAGCGGCCCAGGTTGCGCAGGCGCTCGGCCATCAGGAACAGGATGATGGGCCAGCCCACGAAGAAGGCGATCATATAGATGTAGCCGTCGAAGCCCTGGGTGTAGGTCATGGCCGTGAGGCCGAGCAGGGTGGCGGCGGACATGTAGTCGCCGGCGATGGCCAAACCGTTCTGGAAGCCGGTGATGCCTCCTCCGGCGGTGTAGAAATCCGCCGTGGATTTCGTGCGGTTGGCGGCCCAATAGGTGATCCCGAGGGTCAAACCGACGAACACGACGAACATCACGATGGCGTGCAGGTTGAGGGGCTGCTTCGTGCCTGCCTCGATGGCGGGTCCGGCGACCGCGGCGGCGGGAGCGAGGAGGAGGAGCAAGGGGGTGGTTTTCATTGCTGGGCCTCCTTCCAGGCTTCGTTGACCAGTTCCCGGGTCATGGCGTCGAACTCCGTGTTGGCGCGACGGACGTAAAGCGCCGTCAGCAACCAGAAGAACACGAACATGCACAGGCCGGCGATGAAGCCCACGGTCACCAGGGATCCGTCGGCCACCGGCGTTCCCAAGGATGCCGGTTGGAAGGCCACCACCAGTACGAATCCGTAGAAGAGGATCAGCACGATGGCGGCCAGGGTCCAGGCGAAACGGCCCCGTCTTTGCACAAGGTCCCGGAATTTGGGATTTCCGCGGATCCTTGCCGTTACTGCGTCTTGCAGGTTCTGCATTTCGAACGCTCCAGTTCTTCTTGTTAAAAAAAAGACCGCCCCGTTGTCTCCGGGGCGGCCCTGCTTTGCTCCCTCGTGGGCGAGGGTTATAGGTGTCGGTGCATACTCGACCCCGCGGGGCGGGGCCGCAGGCGTCAATGGAACTGCTCTTCCTCGGTGGAGCCGGTCAGCGCCTTCACGCTGGAGGTGCCGCCCTGGATGACGGTGGTCACGTCGTCGAAGTAGCCGACGCCCACTTCCTGCTGGTGGGAGACGAACGTGTACCCTTGCTCGCGCGCCTTGAATTCAGGCTCCTGCACCATGTCGACGTAGTGCTTCATGCCTTCGCCGCGCGCGTAGGCGTGGGCGAACTGGAAGGTGTTGAACCAGTTGATGTGGATGCCGGCCAGGGTGATGAACTGGTACTTGTAGCCCAGCGCCGAGAGTTCGTCCTGGAACTTGGCGATGGTCTTGTCGTCCAGGTTCTTCTTCCAGTTGAAGGACGGCGAGCAGTTGTAGGACAGCAGCTTGCCGGGGCGGGCGGCATGCACGGCCTGGGCGAACTCGCGGGCGAAGCCCAGGTCCGGGGTACCGGTCTCGCACCACACCAGGTCGGCGTAGGGGGCGTAGGCGACGCCGCGGCTGATCGACTGTTCCAGTCCGTTCTTGACGCGGTAGAAGCCTTCCTGCGTGCGCTCGCCGGTGAGGAAGGGCTTGTCGTTGGCGTCGTGGTCGGAGGTGAGCAGGTTGGCGGCCTCGGCGTCGGTCCGGGCCAGGACGATGGTGGGCACGCCCATCACGTCGGCGGCGAAGCGGGCGGCGATCAGCTTCTCGACGGCTTCGTTGGTCGGCACGAGGACCTTGCCGCCCATGTGGCCGCACTTCTTGACGGCGGCGAGCTGATCTTCGAAGTGGACGCCGGCGGCGCCAGCGACGATCATGTTCTTCATCAGCTCGAAGGCATTCAGCACGCCGCCGAAACCGGCTTCCGCATCCGCCACGATGGGCAGGAAGAAGTCGACGTATTCCTTGTCGCCGGGCCCGATGCCGCGCGACCATTGGATCTCGTCGGCGCGCTTGAAGGTGTTGTTGATGCGGCGGACCATGGTGGGGACCGAGTCGTAGGCGTACAGCGACTGGTCGGGATACATGGTTTCGGAGGTGTTGCCGTCGGCGGCGACCTGCCAGCCGGAGAGGTAGACGGCCTCCAGGCCGGCCTTCGCCTGCTGCATGGCCTGGCCGGCGGTGATGGCGCCGAAGGCGTTGACGTAGCCCTTCTTGGCTTCGCCGTTCACCAGGCGCCACAGCTTTTCCGCACCTCGCTTGGCGAGGGTGTGTTCGATGGGCACGGAGCCGCGCAGGCGGACGACGTCCGAGGCCGTGTAACCGCGCTTGACGCCTTTCCAGCGGGGATTCTCTTTCCAGTCCTTTTCGAGGGCGGCGACTTGTGCGTTGCGATCGGTCATTTTGGGATTCCTCTGCGAATGGTCACGATAACGAAGTCTCCGGGACGAGCCCCCTTGCGACCCGTTTCCTCCCGGCTTCGATGAGCGACATTCTAAAAGGGATTTTGCAAAGCAGCAATAGTCTTATATAAGAGTTACGCAAAAATTTTTGTGTTACTTAACAATTGGTTGTGATGTGTATTGCACCATATGAAACGATTTTTCGAATCTGGAGACGTAATTACGGTGCAATGCACATACCTCATATATAAGACACAAGTTCAGGGGTTCAGGGGCACCCGGCTGACGAGTACGCCGTCTTCGTCGGCGTAGAGCCATTCGCCGGGATGAAAGGTGACACCGCCGAAGGTCACGGGCACGTCTTGTTCGCCGACGTTCCTCTTGACGGTCTTCTGCGGGTGGGTGGCGAGGGCGAAGACCCCGATGTCCATTTGCGCGATGGCCCGGGAATCCCGGATGCACCCATACACGACGATCCCGGACCAGCCGTTCTTCACGCCCAGGGCGGCCAACTGGTCGCCCACCAAGGCACGCCGCAGGCTCCCTCCACCGTCGATGACGAGTACGCGTCCGTCGCCCGGTTGTTCCACGGCCTTGCGCACCAGGGAGTTGTCCTCGAAGAGTTTCAGGGTGGCGATGGGGCCGCAGAAGGCGGCACGGCCACCGTAGGAGCGGAACATCGGCGCGACGATCCGCAGGTCGCCGCCGATGGCCTCCTCATGGCCGTCGCAGAGGTCGGTGGTCAGGAATTCCATGCAGGGTCCTTTCGTAAGGTCAGAAAAAGAAACGGCCAGCGCGCGCGCTGGCCGCGGGAAGCGGGAACGTGTCAGACGGGCTCGGCGGCGGGCTGCTCGAATTCGAGTTTCACCTTGCCGTCGGGATCGATGTCGATCGTGACGCGGCCACCGTGGGCCAGGCGGCCGAACAGCAACTCGTCGGCCAACGCGGCGCGGATCGTGTCCTGGATCAGGCGCGCCATGGGGCGGGCGCCCATCAGCGGATCGAAGCCCTTCTCGGCCAGCCACGCACGCAACGCGTCCGTGAACACGCACTCGACCTTCTTCTCGTGCAACTGTCCCTCGAGCTGCATCAGGAACTTGTCCACCACGCGGAGGATGACTTCCGTATCGAGGGCCTTGAACGAGATTATCCCGTCCAGCCGGTTGCGGAACTCGGGCGTGAACATGCGCTTGATGTCGGCCATCTCGTCGCCGGCCTGCTTGGAGGAGGTGAATCCCATGCTCGGCTTCTGCAGGGCCTCCGCTCCGGCATTGGTGGTCATGACCAGCACCACGTTGCGGAAATCGGCCTTGCGCCCGTTGTTGTCGGTCAGGGTCCCGTGGTCCATCACCTGCAGCAGGATGCCGAAGATGTCCGGATGGGCCTTCTCGATCTCATCCATCAGCAACACGGCATGGGGCTTCTTGGTGACCGCCTCGGTGAGCTGGCCGCCCTGGTCGAACCCCACGTAACCGGGGGGCGCGCCAATGAGGCGAGACACCGCGTGGCGCTCCATGTATTCGGACATGTCGAAGCGGATCAATTCGATGCCCATGCAGTAGGCGAGCTGACGCGCCACCTCGGTCTTGCCGACGCCGGTGGGACCGGAGAACAGGAAGCAGCCGATGGGCTTCTGGGGATTTCCCAGGCCGGAGCGGGACATCTTGATCGCCTGCGCCAGGGCGCCGATGGCCGGGTCCTGGCCGAAGACCACGGTCTTGAGGTCCCGTTCCAGGTTTTTCAGGGCGGACCGGTCGTCGGCGGAGACGTGCTGCGGGGGAATACGGGCGATCTTGGCGACGATCTCCTCGATCTCCTGTTTGCCGATCACCTTCTTCTGCTTCGACTTCGGCAGGATGCGCTGGGCCGCCCCAGCCTCGTCGATGACGTCGATGGCCTTGTCGGGCAGGTGCCGGTCGTTGATGTACTTGGAGGAAAGTTCCGCCGCGCTGGAGATTGCCGCCGTCGAGTACTTGACCCCGTGATGTTCCTCGAAGCGGGACTTGAGGCCGCGCAGGATGGAGACGGTTTCCTCCACCGAGGGCTCGTTCACATCGATCTTCTGGAAGCGCCGCGACAGGGCATGGTCTTTCTCGAACACCCCGCGGTACTCGTTGTAGGTGGTCGCGCCGATGCATTTCAGCGCGCCCGACGAAAGCGCCGGCTTCAGCAGATTGGACGCATCGAGCGTACCGCCGGACGCTGCGCCGGCGCCGATCAGCGTATGGATCTCGTCGATGAACAGGATGGCGTTCGGATTCTCGAGCAATTGCTTCAGCACCGCCTTCAGGCGCTGCTCGAAATCGCCGCGGTACTTGGTGCCGGCCAGCAGCGATCCCATGTCGAGGGCATAGACGGTGGCGTTCGCCAGGATCTCGGGGACCCGGCCCTCGACGATGTGGCGCGCGAGGCCCTCGGCAATCGCCGTCTTGCCGACGCCCGCCTCGCCCACCAGAAGCGGGTTGTTCTTGCGCCGGCGGCAGAGGGTCTGGATCACCCGCTCCAGTTCCTTGTCGCGGCCGATCAGGGGATCGATCTTGCCGGTGAGGGCCGCCTGGTTGAGGTTCTGGGTGTAGCTTTCCAGGGCGCCGCCCTTCTCGGCGCCCTCGGCCTCCTGCTCCTGGCTTTCCTCCGGCTTGCCGGTGCCCTGGGGCGTCTTGGTGATGCCGTGGGAGATGAAATTCACCACGTCGAGGCGGGACACTCCCTGCCTTTGCAGGAAGTAGACCGCGTGGGAATCCTTCTCCCCGTAGATCGCCACCAGAACGTTGGCGCCGGTCACTTCCTTCTTCCCCGACGACTGTACGTGCAGGATGGCCCGCTGGATCACGCGCTGGAAGCCCAGGGTCGGCTGGGTATCGATCTCCTGGGACCCGGAGACCGTGGGCGTGTGCTCATTGACGAAGTTCGTCAGCTCGCGGCGCAGGTCCTCGATGTTGGCAGCGCAGGCGCGCAGCACCTCGGCCGCCGAGGGATTGTCGAGCAGCGCGAGCAGCAGGTGCTCGACGGTGATGAACTCGTGGCGTTTCTGCCGCGCCTCGACGAAGGCCATGTGCAGGCTGACTTCAAGTTCCTGGGCGATCATTGCTA